>NZ_VWWM01000078.1:0-29903 GCF_011752945.1 Paraburkholderia sp. Cy-641 | reverse complement strand
AGCCGCGTGGCGCGAGGCACCAGAGCACGCCGACCGCCGCCGCGGCAAGCGCCCATGCAGCGGGTTGCGGCAACCACCAGAGCGTCCAGCGCGGCCCCGTCAACCCCTGCAGGCCGAGCGCGAGCACGTCGAGCAACGTATGGGCGACGTGCCACGCGAATGCGTCGAGCGGCGCGGGCAACGCAACGCCCGTGAGCACCGCCGGCGTGACGAGCAGACTCACCCACGGAATCGCGAACGCGTTCGCCAGCGGCCCGACGAGCGGAATCTGCGCGAACCAGTAGACGGTGAGCGGCGCGAGCGCGAGTGTCACCGCGATCTGCACGTGCACCGCGCCGCGCAGGCGCTCGACGAACGCACGCAAACGCCGACTCGAAGCGGCGCGCAGCGCCCGCAGGCCGGTTCCGGGGGCGGCCTCGTTGCATTCACCGCCGCATTCATCGCCGCGTTCGCCCCAACGTTCATCGCCCCGCCCGCGCAGACGGCTGCGCACGCGCGGCCGCCCCGACATCGCAAACAGAATCGCGCCGACCGCGCAGAACGACAGCCAGAATCCCGCCGACACGACCGCCCACGGATCGATCAGCAGCACGAGCCCGAGCGCCCACGCAAACACCGTCGAGCGCGCCAGATTGCGCCCGCCGACGAATGCCAGCGCGACGACCGCCGCCATCCACAGCGTGCGCTGCGCCGGCACGTTGAAGCCTGCGAGCGCCGCATGCAGGGCGGCAAACAGCGCACCGGCCGTCACGCCGACGATCTGCGCGGGCAACCGCAACGGCCACGCGCGGCCGAGCCAGCCCGAGCGCCGCCATACCGCGGCCGCCAGCCAGCCGGCCAGTCCCGCGACGAAGCCGATATGGAGCCCCGAAATCGCCACCAGATGACTCGTGCCGGTGCCGCGCATCAGTTGCCAGTCGGCGGCGCTCACTTCGTCCTGCGCGCCGGTCGCGAGCGCGACGACGATCCCGCGATGCGGCGCATCGGCGAGCACCGTGTCGATCCGCGCACGCAACGCGGCACGCGAACGGTCGACCCACACCGCAAGCCCGCGCGCATAGCCCGGCAAACGCACCGCGCGATCCGCCGCGCTTACGTAGCCGACCGCCCGCACGTTGCGCGCGAGCAGGCTCGCTTCGGCATCGCGCACGCCGAAGTTCGCATTGCCGTGCGGACGCTTCAACCGCACGGGCAGACGCCAGCGTTGACCGGGTTCGAGCGGCGGCGCCGGTGTGTCGCGAGCGATCCACGAGAGTTGAATCACCTGCGGAAAAGCGGCGAGCCCGGCATCGTTCGTCTCGACTTCGAACAGAAATCGCGCGCCTTTCTCGTCATGCGACGGCAAACCCTTGATGCTGCCGGCGACCTCGATATCGCGCCCTTCCCACGCGTGCGGCAGGCTCACCGCGAGCCGCGTGTGCGCGCGCACGGCGGCATAACCGAAGCCCGCGCAGATTGCCGCGCACCACACGGCGCTCCAGCCGATCACCCGCCGCACGCGCGCCTCGTCGTACATGCGGCACACGCAACACGCCCACCGCCACGCCGGCGAATCCGGCAACGCACACCCGTGTGCGAGCGGCAACGCGCGCCCGTACGCAAGGGGCGTCGCGGCGCGTTCCCGCAAGCCCCAAATCGCCACACCCAGCGCCGCGCCACCCAGCAAAACCAGCGTCCACCAGCCGGCCATCCGCGGCAATGCCGCCTGCCGCTGCAAGCCGATCACACCCAACGCAAAACCGCACCACACTGCTCGCATCCGCCCTCCGCGCCGCCCCACGCGAGGCGAACCCACGCGCGGCGAACAGGCGACAGCAAGCCCGCCGGGCGGGGGTGTCGCCCGGCGCGAACCCTTCAATCAATGGAATCGATTATGCAGAGGAAAGCGCGAGTCGCGGCAGCGCGGCGAGCGCGTTAGCCGTTGTGCCTAGGGCGGCTGAGTCGGGTGTGACATGGCGCAGCTGCGCGAGGCTCGCGCCGATTGCCGGAATCTGCTCGGGCGAGTTGCGCTGCCTGTACATCCACGACGGCGCGATGTCCGGCGCGTCGGTCTCGACGACGAGCGCATCGAACGGCAGTTGCTCGGCGAGACGCCGGATTTGCCGCGCGCGCTCGAACGTCAGATTGCCGCCGAAGCCGAGATGCAGCCCCTGGTCGAGATACGCCTGAGCCTGCTGGAAACTGCCGTTGAATGCGTGGGCGATGCCACGATGGATCTGATGCCGCCGCAGCCCCTTGATGACCTGATCCTGCGATTTGCGCACGTGGCAGATCACCGGCAGATCGAATTCGCGCGCGAGCTGCAACTGGCCGTTGTAGAAGAATTGCTGGCGCGCGTCGTCGAGACCTTCGACGAAATAGTCGAGCCCGATCTCGCCGATGCCGACGAAGCGCGGATCGTCGAGACTCGCCTCGATCTCCATGCGCAGCAGGTCGAGGTCGGCATCGTCGGCGCCGGGCGTGCAGAGCGGATGAATGCCGAGCGCGTACGCCCCGCCCTCGACGCGATGCGCGAGTTCGCGCACCGCCGCGAAATTCTGCCGCCCGATCGCCGGAATCACGATGCGCGAGACGCCCGCGCCGCGCGCGGCCGCCGCGACCGCGTCGCGGTCGGCGTCGAATTCGGCAGCATCGAGATGGCAGTGCGTATCGATCCACATGAGTCGTCTCGCAAGCGGCGGGCGCCCCCGCGCACTCAAACCGGTACCGGCGGCTCCTCGTGCAGCACGCCGTCGCGCAGCCGCATGATGCGGTCGCAGCGCCCGGCCAGCTCCGGGTCGTGCGTGACGATCACGAAGCTCGTTTCGAGCGTGCGCGACAGTTCGAGCATCAGGTTGAAGACCGTGTCGGCGGTACCGCCGTCGAGGTTGCCGGTCGGCTCGTCGGCGAGCACGCAGGCGGGCTTCGTGACCAGCGCCCGCGCGATCGCGACGCGCTGGCGCTCGCCGCCCGACAGCTCGCCCGGCCGATGCTTCGCACGATGCCCCATGCCGACCTGTTCGAGCACGGCAAGCGCCTCGCGGCGCGCGGCCTCGGTCGTCTCGCGGCGAATCCGCAGCGGCATCGCGACATTGTCGAGCGCGGAAAATTCCGGCAGCAGATGGTGAAACTGATAGACAAAGCCAAGCGCGCGATTGCGCAGATCGTTGCGCTCGCGCTCGGAGAGCTTCGTGAACGGCTTGCCGAGCACCGACACCTGGCCCGCGCTCGGATCGTCGAGACCGCCGAGCACGTGCAGCAGCGTGCTCTTGCCGGAGCCCGACGCGCCGACGATCGCGAGCTTCTCGCCGCGCCGCACGGAAAGCTGCGTATTGTCGAGCACCCGCACGTTCAGCCCGCCCTGCACGAACGATTTGGAAATGCCGGTTGCTTCGAGCACGTACGGATACGACGCGGGGGCCTGAGCGGTCATGGACGATTCGGTTGAAGAATGGGCAAGGCGGTCATTCATAGCGCAGCGCCTCCGCCGGACGGACCTTCGCGCCGCGCCAGCTCGGGTAGAGCGTGGCCAGCGCCGAGAGCACGAACGCGATGATGCCGATGCGCGCGACGTCGGCCGGAATCAGCTCGGACGGCAGCTCGCTGATGAAGTACACCGACGGCGGCAGGAACTGCACGCCGAACAGATGCTCGATCATCGGCACGAGCCACGGAATGCTCCACGCGATCAGGCAGCCGAGCGCGACGCCGGTCGCCGTGCCGATGAAGCCGATCGTCACGCCCTGCACGACGAAAATCTTCATGATCGAGCGGGGCTGCGCGCCGAGCGTGCGCAGGATCGCGATGTCGGCCTGCTTGTTGGTCACGGTCATCACGAGCGACGACACGAGGTTGAACGCCGCGACCGCGATGATCAGCGTGAGGATGATGAACATCATGCGCTTTTCGATCTGCACGGCCGAGAACCAGGTCTTGTTCTGCTGCGTCCAGTCGCGAATGTAGAGATCGCCCGACAGGGTGCGCGCGAGCTGATGCGCGACCTCGGGCGCGCGCTGCATGTCGGTCAGGCGCAGCCGCACGCCGCTCGGCGCGGGCAGCCGGAACAGCGCCTGCGCGTCCTTGATGTTGATCAGCGCGAGCGTGCTGTCGTATTCGTAATGCCCCGACTCGAAGATGCCGACCACCGTGAACTGCTTCAGGCGCGGCAGCATGCCGGCCGGCGTGATCGTGCCTTCGGGCGCGACCAGCGTGATCTTGTCGTTGACCTGCACGCCGAGATTGGCGGCGAGGTCCGCGCCGAGCACGATGCCGAAGTCGCCCGGCACGAGGTCGGTCAGCTTGCCGCCTTTCATTTCCTTGCCGATGTCGGACACCTCCGGTTCGAGCGTCGGCTCGACGCCGCGCAGCGCGACGCCGCTCACCGCGTCCTGGCGCGTGAGCAGCGCCTGCGCCTCGACGTACGGCGCCGCGCCGATCACTTCCTTGTTCTGCCGCGCTTCCTTCGCGGTCAGTTGCCAGTCGGGCATCGAGCCGGTCGGCGAAAAGATCTCGACGTGCGCGAGCACCGACAGCATGCGGTCGCGCACCTCTTTCTGAAAGCCGTTCATCACCGACAACACGACGATCAGCGCCGCGACGCCGAGCGCAATGCCCGACATCGACACCAGCGCGATGAACGAGATGAAGCCGTTACCGGTCGTGCGTTTGCCGGCGCGCGTGTAGCGCCAGCCAATCTGCCATTCGTAGGGAAATTTCAAGCGAATCCTTTTCTGCGTTCTTCGACTGAGTGCTGTGCACCACCGGCGCGTGGCGCCCGCCGTGCGGCCCGGGCGTCGTGATCGTTGGGCTCGCGACGGCGCGGATCGTTCCGCGTGGGGTGCGAAGCGCGGCCACCGCCTTCTGCGATCAAGCGCGAAGTTTGCCATACAAATGGCGCCGGATAATGCAACGGCCCGCAACGGCCGTGCCGGTCGTGTCCCGTGGCGCAGAACCGTATGGCGCGCGCCTGTCCTGCTAGTCCTGCAAGCGCGGCACGGGCGGGCCGGGGTTCGCTCCGGTTCGCCCGGCTCACGCGAGGCACCCGGACCGCCCGGCTGACTGACCCCGCTTATGTGCGTCCGGCATGCCCGTCCGATATCGATCCGATCCGGCATCGTCCTGCCTTACAACCTGCCCCGTGGCCGCCTCGCGGTGAGCGTTCCGGTCGAAATATTCGCACTCTTTACCCTACAATGCGCAACATCATGCCTGCCGACCGCCTCCACCTTCTGCTGCCGTTCGCGCTGCCCGCCGCGGCCGACGCCTCCACCGCCCTCCACGACATCCGCTGCCCGGCGCTCGACAAACTGATCGCGCGCGCGACGCTCGTCGAACGCGTGGTCGGCGAGGATTTTCAGCGCACGCTGCCGCACGAGCGCTGGGTCGCCCGGCAATTCGGCGCGCTGCCCGACGGCGCGACGTCCGCCGCCGATGAAGCGCCGCTCGCGCCCTACATGCTGCGCGCCGACGGCGGCGAACCCGGCAACGCGACATGGGCGTGCGTGCAGCCGGTGCACGTGCGCATCGCGCATGACCACCTCGTGCTGATCGATCCCGCTTCGCTCGACCTGTCCGACGACGAAGCGAGCGCGCTGCTCGCGGTCGCGCGTCCACTGATCGAGGAACTCGGCGTGCGCATCGAGGCGCCGAAGCCGGCGCGCTGGTATCTGTCGAGCAACGCGTTCGGTACGCTCGCGGGCGCCTCGCCGCTGCGCGCGAGCGGCCGCAACATCGAAATCTGGCTGCCGCACGAAGCGCATTCGGGCGAGCGCTCGCGCGCGTGGATGAAGCTGCAGAACGAAGTGCAGATGGCATGGTTCGAGCATCCGGTCAACGAAGCGCGCGAGGCGCGCGGGCTGCCGGCCGTCAATTCGATCTGGTTTCACGCGCAGGGCGCGGCGCGGCCGGTGCGCAGTCCGTTCGCGCAGGTGTTGTCCGATGCCACGGCCACGCGCGGCCTCGCGCTAAGCGCGGGCGTGGTAACGGGCGCGCCGCCCGCTTCGTTCGGTGAATTGACGGCGGCGCGATGCGGTGCGACGAGAGGCAAGCATGCGGACATGGCAAACGCCGCTGACGCCGCGTCGACCGGCGGTTCAGGCGGTTCAGGCGGTTCAGGCGGCAATCCTGGCAATGATGCCGGCGCCAGCGCCAACGACAACGTCGGTGGCACCGGCAGCCCGGGCCAAGGCGCCACGCTCGTCGAACTCGATCCGTTCTCCGCGCCCTACATCGAACAGGACTGGGCGCGCTGGAACCAGGCCTTCGCCGCGCTGCAAACCGACTGGTTCGAGCCCGCGCTCGCGGCCTTGCAGTCGGGCGAACTCGCCGAACTCGGCCTCACGCTGTGCGGCGACACCGGCTCCGTGACGCTGACGGTCACGCGCGGCGATCTGCGCAAATTCTGGCGACGGCGCGTGCTGGCCTCGCTGTTCATCGAGTGAGCCACCGCATGAGCCATCCCCTGAGCCATGCCATGCGCCACCGCCAGCCCCTTCGAATCCCCTACGGCCCTTTCGCATGACCCGAATCGTTACGCGCGCCTGCTCTCCCGTCGACGCCGAAGTCCTCACCCGCCACGGCCTGCATCCGGTGCTCGCACGCCTCTACGCGTCACGCGGCGTATGCCTGCCCGAGGACGTCGAAACCGGCCTCGCGCGGCTCGTGCCGCCCGCCGAACTGAAGGGCTGCGAAGCGGCCGCCGCGCTGCTCGCCGACGCGATCCAGCAACAGCGCCGCATGCTCGTCGTCGCCGATTACGACTGCGACGGCGCGACCGCCTGCGCGGTCGCGGTGCGCGGGCTGCGCATGTTCGGCGGCCGCATCGACTATCTCGTGCCGAACCGCATGGAACACGGCTACGGGCTCACGCCGGAGATCGTCGATCTGGCAGCGTGCGGCGCGGCCGGCAAGCCCGATCTGCTGATCACGGTCGACAACGGCATCGCGAGCGTCGACGGCGTCGCGGCCGCCAACGCGCTCGGCATCGACGTGCTCGTCACCGACCACCACCTGCCCGGCGACGAACTGCCCGCCGCGCGCGCAATCGTCAATCCGAACCAGCCGGGCTGCACGTTCCCGAGCAAGTGCCTTGCCGGCGTCGGCGTGATGTTCTACGTGCTGCTCGCGCTGCGCGCGGAGTTGCGCCGCCGCGGCGCGTTCGGCGAGGCATTGCCCGAACCGCGCCTCGACGGCCTGCTCGATCTGGTCGCGCTCGGCACCGTCGCCGACGTCGTGAAGCTCGACGGCAACAACCGCGTGCTGGTCGCGCAGGGTTTGCAGCGCATCCGCAAAAGCCGCATGCAGCCCGGCATCGCGGCGCTCTTTCGCGCCGCCGCGCGCGATGCGCGCAGCGCCTCGGGCTTCGACCTCGGCTTCGCGCTCGGGCCGCGCCTGAACGCGGCGGGCCGGCTGTCGGACATGTCGCTCGGCATCGAATGCCTGACCACCGACGACGTCGGCCGCGCCTGGGAACTCGCCCAGCAACTCGACACGATGAACCGCGAGCGCCGCGAGATCGAAGCCGGCATGCAGCAGCAGGCGCTCGACGATCTCTCGACGGTCAACCCCGAGGGCACGGCCACGATCACGCTGTTCAATCCGGGCTGGCATCAGGGCGTGATCGGCATCGTCGCGGGGCGGCTCAAGGAGAAGTTCCACCGCCCCTCGTTCACGTTCGCGCCCGCCGACGACAGCGGCCTCACCGTCAAGGGCTCGGGCCGCTCGATCGCGGGCTTTCACCTGCGCGACGCGCTCGATCTGATCTCGAAGCGCGAGCCGGACCTGCTCGTCAAGTTCGGCGGCCACGCGATGGCCGCGGGCCTGACGCTCGCCGCCGCCGACGTGCCGCGCTTCACGGCCGCGTTCGAAGCGGTCGGCCGCGAATGGCTGTCCGAAGAGGCGCTCGCGCGCACCGTCGAAACCGACGGCGAGCTCGAAGACGCGTACTTCACGCCGCAATTCGTCGAGATGCTCGACGCGGCCGTGTGGGGCCAGGGCTTCCCGGCGCCGGTGTTTTCGGGCGAGTTCGAGGTCGCCTCGCAGGCGCTCGTGAAGGACAAGCACCTGAAGCTGCAGCTGTTGCGCGGCCGCCAGCGCTTCAACGCGATCTGGTTCAACCATACCGATACGCTGCCCGCGCGCACGACCGTCGCCTACCGGCTCGCAAGCGATACGTGGAACGGCGTGTCGCGCGTGCAGCTGATCGTCGAGCATGCGGCAAGCTGACGCCGCCAGCGCACGCCGGCCACGGCCGCCCATGGCGCGCTCGCCCCGGCAGATCACGCCGTCCTTCGCGAAACCGCGAAAAATCTCCGCAAAATCAACTGCGAACACGCGCCGGATTGCCCCGAAGGCTCCGGCGCGGCGTGCCGATCGGCTATAATTTCACCTTTTTTACGAAGCTATAAAAGATCGACATGGAAGCGGAACGTCTCAACGCGATCGAAGCCTCTCTGGCCGACCTGCGCAAGCGCGCGGACGACCTACGGGGGTATCTTTGACTACGACGACAAAGCACTGCGTCTAATCGAAGTCAACCGCGAACTCGAAGACCCGGACGTCTGGAACGACTCGAAGCACGCCCAGGCACTCGGTAAGGAAAAGAAGCTGCTCGACGACACGGTCGGCAAGCTCACGTCGATCACGAACGACGTGCGCGACGCCCAGGACCTGTTCGAGATGGCGCGCGAGGAAGGCGACGACGACACGCTCGCCGCCTGCGAGGGCGATGCCCAGGCCATCGAGGCGCGCGTCGCCGACATGGAATTTCGCCGGATGTTCGCGAACCCGGCTGACCCCAACAACGCGTTTCTCGACATCCAGGCCGGCGCCGGCGGTACCGAGGCGTGCGACTGGGCTTCGATGCTGCTGCGCCAGTATCTGCGCTACTGCGAGCGCAAGGGCTTCAAGACCGAGGTGCTCGAACAGACCGAAGGCGACGTCGCCGGCATCAAGAACGCGACGATCAAGATCGAAGGCGAATACGCCTACGGCTTCCTGCGCACCGAAACCGGCGTGCACCGGCTCGTGCGCAAGTCGCCGTTCGACTCGTCGGGCGGCCGCCATACGTCGTTCTCGTCGGTGTTCGTGTACCCGGAAATCGACGACTCGATCGAAGTCGACATCAACCCGGCCGATCTGCGCATCGACACGTATCGCGCCTCGGGCGCGGGCGGTCAGCACATCAACAAGACCGACTCCGCGGTGCGGATCACGCACATGCCGTCGGGCATCGTCGTGCAATGCCAGAACGACCGCTCGCAGCACCGCAACCGCGCCGAAGCGATGGCGATGCTGAAATCGCGCCTGTACGAAGCGGAAATCCGCAAGCGTCAGGCCGAGCAGGACAAGCTCGAAGCCGGCAAGACCGATGTGGGCTGGGGTCATCAGATCCGCTCGTACGTGCTCGACAACAGCCGCATCAAGGATTTGCGCACCAACGTCGAAATCAGCAACACGAAGAGCGTGCTCGACGGCGACCTCGATCCGTTCATCAGCGCGAGCCTGAAACAGGGCGTCTAAGCGCGGGCGGCGCGGCCGGCATGGCATGGTATGGCCTGCGGTCCCCGATTGCCGTCTTTGCTCGCAGTCCGTTTGCCGCTATCCGTTGCTCGCAGTCCGTTTGCTTGCCCCGTTTTCCCAGTACCGCCTGAGGTTTTTACACTGACTGGCCTCCCGCGCGGAGCACTCCGCCGCGGGCCACCGAACACCAAATCATCATGACCGAACCGACCCAGCCCAATTCGGCCCAGCCGAACACCGCGCCCGAGGTGGACGACAACAAGATCATCGCCGAGCGCCGCGAAAAGCTGCGCGAACTGCGTGAGCACGGCGTCGCCTATCCGAACGACTTCCGCCCCACCCATCACGCCGACGACCTGCAGCGGCAGTACGAGCACAGCGACAAGGACGCGCTCGAAGCGAATCCGCTCGAAGTCGCGATCGCCGGGCGCATGATGCTCAAGCGCGTGATGGGCAAGGCGAGCTTCGCGACCGTGCGCGACGGCTCGGGTCAGATCCAGTTCTTCATCACGCCGGCCGACGTCGGCCAGGAGACCTACGACGCGTTCAAGAAGTGGGACATGGGCGACATCGTCGCCGCGCGCGGCGTGCTGTTCCGCACCAACAAGGGCGAGCTGTCGGTGCGCTGCACGGAGCTGCGTCTGCTGTCGAAGTCGCTGCGTCCGCTGCCCGACAAATTCCACGGTCTCGCCGACCAGGAAATGAAGTACCGCCAGCGCTACGTCGATCTGATCGTCACGCCGGAAACGCGCAAGACCTTCATCGCGCGCACCAGGGCGATTTCGTCGATCCGCAAGTACATGGCCGATGCGAACTTCATGGAAGTCGAAACGCCGATGCTGCACCCGATTCCGGGCGGCGCGGCGGCCAAGCCGTTCTCGACGCACCACAACGCGCTCGACATGCAGATGTTCCTGCGCATCGCGCCCGAGCTGTATCTGAAGCGGCTCGTGGTCGGCGGCTTCGAGCGCGTGTTCGAGATCAACCGTAATTTCCGCAACGAGGGCGTCTCCGTGCGCCACAACCCGGAATTCACGATGATCGAGTTCTACGCGGCCTACACCGACTACACGTGGCTGATGGACTTCACCGAACGCCTGATCCGCCAGGCCGCGATCGACGCGCTCGGCACGGCCACGATCACGTATCAGGGCCGCGAGCTCGATCTGAGCAAGCCGTTTCATCGGCTCACGATCACGCAGGCGATCCAGAAATACGCGCCGCAATACACGAGCGAGCAACTCGCCGACAGCGCGTTCCTGCGCACCGAGCTGAAGAAGTTCGGCGTCGACGCGTCGCAGCCGCAGTTCCTCAATGCGGGCGTCGGCGCGTTGCAACTGGCGCTGTTCGAAGAGACCGCCGAGTCGCAACTGTGGGAACCGACCTACATCATCGACTACCCGATCGAGGTGTCGCCGCTCGCGCGCGCGTCGGACAAGGTGGAAGGCATCACCGAGCGTTTCGAGCTGTTCATCACCGGCCGCGAGATCGCCAACGGCTTCTCGGAACTGAACGATCCGGAAGACCAGGCCGCGCGCTTCAGGAAGCAGGTCGACCAGAAAGACGCCGGCGACGAAGAAGCGATGTACTACGACGCCGACTACATCCGCGCGCTCGAATACGGCATGCCGCCGACCGGCGGCTGCGGTATCGGCATCGACCGTCTCGTGATGATGCTGACGGACAGCCCGAGCATCCGCGACGTAATCCTGTTCCCGCATCTGCGCCGCGAGGACTGATTGCCGTTGCGGGTTGCGGGTCGTTGCCGTTCGTGGCATGCGACCCGCGCAGACGTCTCCGAAAACGCCCGGCCCTGCCGGGCGTTTTGTATTACTCACTCGCATCCGCTCGCAAGGAAACGGGACCGTTTTCTGCTACGGATGGTTTGTAACCAGTGGTAAAAGCTGCGCGATGCCGCCCCGGCAGTTCGGGCGAGGCCGGTTTTCGAAACTTGCGCAGCCCAAGGCCCGCCGTGCGCCAGCCACTTGCCCTCGCGCGCTGCCCGCGCCGCCCGGGTTACAAATTGAAACGCCGCCTCGAGCGAATTGCCTGACACTCGATCTCATCAAGCGCAGCAACGAAAGCACCCGAGAGCGAGCATCAAGAAAAGCCGGCTCTGTCAGAAACGGAGGCCAATATGGACAACCCCACTCAACCGACGCAACCGACGCAACCGCGTCGTCTTCATCCGCTGATTGCGACCGCCGCGGGCGCGGTGCTCGTCGCAAGTCTGGTCGCCACGGCGGCGATTACCGGCGTATTCCCGAAAGCGTCGAGCAACGGCGCGCAGAGCGATCAGACGCAAGCCGCGCAGGTCACGGCGCAAGCTCAACAGCAAGCGCAGCAGGAAGGTCAACAACCGGGCATCGTCGATTCGGCGGCGCCAGTCGACGCGCCGGCTCAACGGCAAGCGCCTCAGGCCGCGCAAATCCCGCAGCCCGTGCCGGCGGTCCCGGCGCAGCAGCCGCAATATGCGCAGCCACAACAGGCACAGACCGTGCCGCAGTACGCCCAGCAGCCGGCGCCGCAACCCGCCTATTGCTCGACCTGCGGCACGGTCGTCGCGATTTCGGCGGTTCGTCATGAAGGTCATGGCACCGGGATCGGCGCGGTCGGCGGCGCGGTGGCCGGTGGCGTGATCGGCAACCAGTTCGGCGCCGGCGGTGGCCGCGCCGCGATGACGGTGCTCGGCGCGCTCGGTGGCGGGTTCGCGGGCAACTCGGTCGAAAAGCATCTGCGCAGCTCGACCGCGTATTCGGTGCGCGTGCGGATGGAGAACGGCAAGACGCGCTACTTCACGTATCACGAAGCGCCGCCGTTCCAGCAAGGTCAACGCGTGCGAATCGAAAACGGCGCGCTGGTCGCGGGCTGATGGCCGCAGCCAGGGTTCGAGGCTATTTTTCCGCGCGGCAACGAAAAAGGCGATTCCGACTGGAATCGCCTTTTTCGGCTAATCGCAACATCATCGCCACAGTGCACGGAAGCGGGTACGGAACCGCGCCCCCTCACAAGCACTTAACGCATTCAACGCGCTCAATAATCCGCGTCTTCGATCCATGCCGCCTGGATCGCCTCGAGAATCTTTTCGTTCGAACGGTTCGGATCGTCGTCGAAGCCTTCGAGCTCGGTCACCCAGCGGTGCAGATCGGTGAAGCGCACCTGCTGAGGATCGACGTCCTGGTGCTTGTCCGTCAGGGCCATCGCGATGTCTTGCGTATCGGTCCACTTCATGGCTGCGTCCTCCTGTTAGTGGTTTTCCTTCGCGTGATTGATCGAGTAACGCGGAATTTCGACGACCAGATCCTGCTCGTCCGGCACGATCGCCTGGCACGACAGACGCGAAGCCGGTTCGAGCCCCCACGCCTTGTCCAGCAGATCGTCCTCGTCTTCCTCGGACGGCGTCAAGGCGGCGAAACCCTCACGCACGATCACGTGACAGGTCGTGCACGCGCAGGACTTCTCGCACGCGTGCTCGATTTCGATGCCGTGATCGAGCAGGTTGTCGCAGATGCTCTTGCCGGGAACGGCGTCGATCACGGCGCCATCCGGACACAGTTCGACGTGAGGCAGCACAACGATTTGAGGCATACGGTTTCCGTTTGGGTCTGAGGCACGGTGGCTGCCAGCGATGCCGTACAGGCTCCGTGCCATTCTACTGGCGCCTTGCGGACTTTTTAAGTCCGCAAGGCGCGCTTCGGTTGTTCCAGTCGCCCGCGGATAATTCCACGGGACTTCGCGGGTGCGGCGCATGACGGGCTCGCCCGCCGCGTGCCGCCATTCACACCGCTCACGCCGCGCTCAGATCTCGTCGAGCTTACGGCCCGACAGTGCGCGGCGGATGCCCTTGTTCATGCGGCGCGCGGCGAATTCGTCCGTGCCTTCGGCGAGCGCCTTGGTGGCCGCTTCGACCGCATTCACGTCGTCGCTTTGCGCGACGTTGCGCAAGGCGGCGAGCAGCGCGTCGAGCGCCGCACGTTCGCTGTCGTCGAGCAGTTCGGCGTCGGCGGCAAGCGCCGCGTCGGTCGCCTCGACAAGACGCTGCGCTTCGACCTGCGCCTCGCGCAACGCGCGCGCGCGCATGTCGACCTCGGCGGTCGAGAAGCTGTCTTCGAGCATGCGCGCGATGTCGTCATCGGCGAGACCGTAGGATGGCTTGACCACGACCGATGCCTCCACGCCCGAGGTCTGCTCGCGCGCGAACACGGACAGGAGGCCGTCCGCATCGACCTGATACGTGACGCGAATGCGCGCCGCACCGGCCGCCATCGGCGGGATGCCGCGCAATTCGAAGCGCGCGAGCGAGCGGCAGTCGCTCACGAGTTCGCGCTCGCCCTGCACGATGTGAATCGCCATCGCGGTCTGTCCGTCCTTGAAGGTCGTGAAATCCTGCGCGCGCGCGACCGGAATCGTCGAGTTGCGCGGGATGATCTTCTCGGTCAGGCCGCCCATCGTCTCGACGCCGAGCGACAGCGGAATCACGTCGAGCAGCAGCCAGTCGTCGCCCTCCGCGCCGCGATTGCCGGCCAGCAGATCGGCCTGGATCGCCGCGCCGAGCGCGACGACCTGGTCCGGGTCGAGATTGACGAGCGGCGGTTGGCCGAAGAACGCTTCGACCGCGCGGCGGATCACCGGCATGCGCGTCGCGCCGCCGACCAGCACGACGCCCTTGATGTCTTTCGTCGCAACCTTCGCGTCGCGCAGCGCCTTCTTCGTCGGACCGAAGGTGCGCTGAACCAGCTCCTGCGTGATCGTCTCGAAGATGGCCTCGTCGATCGTCAGATCGAGCGCGGTGCCGTTCGCAAGCGTTGCCTTGAAGCTGGCCTGCGGCGCGCTCGACAACGCCTCCTTGGCGTCGCGCACGCCGTCGAGCAGCAGACGCACGTCCTGCGGCGCGAGCGTTTGCGGCGCGATGCCCGCCTGCGCGAGCACGTGGCGATAGAGCGCGTGGTCGAAATCGTCGCCGCCGAGCGCGGAATCGCCGCCGGCCGCGAGCACTTCGAACACGCCTTTCGTGAGCTTGAGGATCGACAGGTCGAAGGTGCCGCCGCCGAGGTCGTACACGGCGTAGAGGCCTTCGGAGCCGTTGTCGAGACCATAGGCGATCGCGGCCGCGGTCGGCTCGTTGAGCAGCCGCAGCACGTTCAGGCCCGCGAGACGCGCGGCGTCCTTGGTGGCCTGGCGCTGCGCGTCGTCGAAATACGCGGGCACCGTGATGACCGCGCCGACCAGCTCGTCGCCGAGCGTGTCTTCGGCGCGCTGGCGCAGCGTCGCGAGAATTTCGGCCGACACTTCGACCGGGCTCTTCACGCCGTCGACGGTGCGGATCTGCACCATGCCGGGTGCGTCGACGAAGTCGTACGGCGCGTTTTCGGCGCCCTCAACTTCCGCCTTGCCGCGACCCATGAAGCGCTTGACCGAGACGATCGTGTTGCGCGGATCGCTCGCCGCCTCGGCCTTCGCCTTGCGGCCGATGCGACGGCCGCCCTGTTCGAGATAGCGCACCACCGAGGGCAGCAGCGCATGCCCGTCTTCGTCGGGCAGCACATCGGGCACGCCGCTGCGCACAGCGGCGACGAGGGAGTTGGTGGTGCCGAGATCGATACCGACTGCGAGACGCCGCTGGTGGGGCGCCGGCGCCATGCCGGGTTCGGAGATTTGCAGTAAGGCCATCTGGATCTTCTCGGGGACGTGGTGCCCCGTCCTGAATTTCGCGTTGCTGGGGTGTGATACCGCGGCTCGCGGCCGCTCTGGTTTTTCTGTGGTGCGCGAAACCGCGCTATCCCTCGAGCCGCTCGATCTGAGCGCCGATTTCCGACGCGACGCGCTCGATGAACATCAACTGCCGCACGGCTTCGCCCGCCGCCTGATTGGCGCCGCTGTCGAGCGACGCGCCGAGCTTGTCGAGGCGCCGGCGCTCTTCGTCGCGCAGCTCGGCGAGCAGCGCGTCGAGCGCGTCGACGTTCTTCGCCGCGGCCGCGTCCTCGATGTTCTCGCGCCATTCCATCTGCTGCATCAGGAAGGCCGGTTCCATCGCCGTGTTGTTCTCCGCGCCGACGTCGATGCCGCGCAGCGACAGCAGATAAGTCGCGCGCTTAAGCGGATCACGCAGCGTCTGATACGCCTCGTTCGTGCGGGTCGCCCATTGCATGGCGATGCGCTTTTGCGCGTCGCCGGCCGCCGCGAAGCGGTCCGGATGCACCTGCGTCTGCACGGTGCGATACGCGTGATCGAGCGCGGCGGCATCGAGCGCGAATTGCGCGGGCAGATCGAACAGGTCGAAGTGGCTGTCGTTCAGCGAGGCCATCGGATTAAAAGTCCGTTGATGAAAGCGCACCGGAGTGCGGTCTGAAAACACGCTCGGGAAGTACGCGGATCAAACTAAAAAGGCGGCCCGCGCCGCCTTTCATCCGCTGCACGCGGAAAACCGCCGAACCTACACGCGGAACGACTCGCCGCAACCGCATTCGTCCTTCACGTTCGGGTTGTTGAACCTGAAGCCTTCGTTCAGCCCTTCGCGCGCGAAGTCGAGTTCGGTGCCGTCGATATAGGCGAGGCTCTTCGGGTCGACCACGACCTTCACGCCGCTCGTCTCGAACACCTGATCTTCGGGCGCGAGTTCGTCCACGTACTCGAGCTTGTAGGCGAGGCCCGAGCAACCGGTCGTGCGCACGCCGACGCGCAACCCGATGCCCTTACCGCGCCGGATCAGATACTTCTGGACGTGCTGTGCTGCCTTTTCGGTCAACGTAATTGCCATAGCGTTTCTCAATTGCGCAATGCGTGCGCGACGCGGGTGCCGCGCCGCGCGCACCGTGTGTCAGGCGCGCATGCAACGCGCGCCTGACGGTTACCCGGTGACTCAGCGGTTCAACGACTCTCGCGAGACTCAGGCGGCCTTGCCGTCTTCGGCAACCGCTGCTTCGCCGTGACGCTGCTTGTAGTCGGCGACCGCGGCCTTGATCGCGTCTTCCGCGAGGATCGAGCAGTGGATCTTCACCGGCGGCAGCGCCAGTTCTTCGGCGATCTGCGTGTTCTTGATCGACATGGCCTGATCGAGCGTCTTGCCCTTCACCCATTCGGTGACGAGCGAGCTCGATGCGATTGCCGAGCCGCAGCCGTAGGTCTTGAACTTCGCGTCTTCGATGATGCCGTCCGCGCCGACGCGGATCTGCAGCTTCATTACGTCGCCGCAGGCCGGCGCGCCGACCATGCCGGTACCGACCGCGTCGTCGTCCTTCGCGAAGGAACCGACGTTGCGCGGGTTTTCGTAGTGGTCGAGGACCTTGTCGCTATAAGCCATGATTACACTCCTTGATTCGTTTCAACCTGCAATCCGATGAACGGGGTATCCCACATCGCCCAACTGGCGCGTCAGTGCGCGGCCCATTGAATGGTCGACAGATCGATCCCGTCCTTGTGCATTTCCCACAGTGGCGACAGGTCGCGCAGCTTGGAAATCTTCGTCTTCAGCAGGTTGATCACGTAGTCGACATCCTGCTCGGTCGTGAAGCGGCCCACCGTGAAGCGGATCGAGCTGTGCGCGAGTTCGTCGTTGCGGCCGAGCGCGCGCAGCACGTACGACGGTTCCAGCGAAGCCGACGTGCACGCCGAACCCGACGACACCGCGACGTCCTTCACCGCCATGATCAGCGATTCGCCTTCGACGAAATTGAAGCTGATGTTCAGGTTGTGCGCGATACGCTTTTCCATGTCGCCGTTCACATACACTTCCTCGATTTCCGAGAGGCCTTTCAGCAGCCGGTCGCGCAGCATGCGCACGCGCTCGTTTTCGGTCGCCATCTCTTCGCGCGCGAGACGGAACGCCTCGCCCATGCCGACGATCTGGTGCGGCGCGAGCGTGCCCGAGCGCATGCCGCGCTCGTGGCCGCCGCCGTGGATCTGCGCCTCGATGCGCACGCGCGGCTTGCGGCGCACGTAGAGCGCGCCGATGCCCTTCGGGCCGTACGTCTTGTGCGCCGAGAACGACATCAGATCGATCTTGAGCTTTTGCAGGTCGATCTCGATCTTGCCGGTGGCCTGCGCCGCGTCGACGTGGAAAATGATGCCCTTCTCGCGCGTGATCTCGCCGATAGCCTCGACGTCCTGGACCACGCCGATCTCGTTGTTCACCGACATCACCGAGACGAGAATCGTGTCCGGGCGCAGCGCGGCCTTGAACACGTCGAGGTCGATCAGACCGTCGGGCTTCACGTCCAGATACGTGACTTCGAAGCCTTCGCGCTCGAGTTCGCGGCAGGTGTCGAGCACGGCCTTGTGCTCGGTCTTCACCGTGATGATGTGCTTGCCCTTGCTCTTGTAGAAGTGCGCGGCACCCTTGATCGCGAGGTTGTCCGACTCCGTCGCGCCCGAGGTCCAGATGATCTCGCGCGGGTCGGCGTTCACGAGCGCGGCGACCTGCTCGCGCGCTTCCTCGACCGCACGCTCCGCGTCCCAGCCGTACGAGTGGCTGCGCGATGCCGGGTTGCCAAACTGCTCGCGCAGATACGGAATCATCTTGTCCACGACGCGCGGATCGATCGGCGTCGTGGCGCTGTAGTCCATGTAAATGGGCAGATGGAGAGAGTCGTTGTTCATCAATTGCTCCGGGGACGTCATGTGCTCTGGCTTCTGGGTTCTCTATGGGACGGCGGGTGTCGTATTTCGCTGCCGCGCCTTCAGGAACCGGCCATGTTGAAAACGGAATTAGGCCCTTTCGGCGCCACGCGGACCGGCTCGACCGCCGGCGCATCGGTACGCCTGTCGCGCAGCACCGCCGGCGCGCCTTCGCGCGAGCGCTGCTGGTCGACCAGATCCTTCAGCGAAACCGAATCGAGGTACTCGACCATTTTCTGGTTCAGCGTCGACCACAGCTCATGCGTCATGCAATGGCCGTCGTGCTGCTTGGTGCCTTCGCACGTGCCCTTGCCGCCGCACTGGGTGGCGTCGAGCGGTTCGTCGACCGCGATGATGATGTCGGCCACCGTGACGTTTTCGGCACGGCGCGCGAGATTGTAGCCGCCGCCCGGCCCGCGCACGGACTCGACGATTTCGTGACGGCGCAGCTTGCCAAACAGCTGCTCGAGATAAGACAGGGAGATGTGCTGGCGCTGGCTGATACCCGCAAGCGTCACCGGGCCCTGCTCCTGGCGCAACGCCAGGTCGATCATCGCCGTGACGGCGAAACGGCCTTTCGTGGTGAGTCTCATATGATGTGGGAACCGCAATTCTCGACAAGTTTTGTCAAGTATAAATACATGAGCGATTTAGTCAAGTATGGCTGACGCGATTTGTGTCGTTTGCTTAATTGAGCGACGTATTTTTTGCCGCCCGGTGCGGTCTTTGCCGGCTTGCGCCAAGGTGCGCGGCGGGCGCTGCCCGACTTACGCCGGCAATTCCTAGGCGAGCAGTTGCGGGCGCAGCGCGGCGATCAAGCCGCGGCAGGCCGCCTCGCACTGATCGAGCACCTGCTCGAAACCTGCCGCGCCACCGAAGTAGGGATCGACGACTTCGCACGCGCCGGCCCAGCGGCTCTCGGTCTGCGGCACGAATTCCAGCAGCAGACGGATTTTGTCGTGCTGCGCCGGGGGACAAAGCTGATGCAGCGCGGCGACGTTGCGCTCGTCCATGGCGATCAGCAGATCGAAGCGCTCGAAGTCCGCGACCGTGATCTGCCGGCCGCGCAATGTCGCCAACTCGTAGCCACGCTGGCGCGCTGCCTGCTGAGCGCGTTCGTCGGGCGCCTCGCCGATATGCCAGTCGCCGGTGCCGGCCGAGTCGACCAGGATCCGGTCCGCGAGCTTCATTTCGTCGACGAGGTGGCGCATCACGCCTTCCGCCGTCGGCGAACGGCAGATATTGCCGAGACAAACGAAACACACGGACACAGTTTTCATCTGCGGATATTCAAGTGCGACGGCGCCACGCGCGGGGCCGATAGCGTTGAGCAAATTGCGTCGCGATTATACAAACCTCGACACAATCGCGCCGGGCGTGATACGCGCCATGCAAGCCATGCGCCCTGCTGCGAGCCGCAGCGCTTGCGACGGTGCGCGCTTACGATGCCTCGGAGAGCGGTATCGCCGTCGCGGCAGGCACAGGCTTGACCGGCAACGCCGACGCAGCGTCGATCATGCCGTACGAAACCGCGCGCGCGAGTTCCGCCGTCAGGTGGTTCGCATCGAGCGGAGACTGCGACGCACGCGAGGCGGCGTTGCTGCAAATGTGCAGATAGGCGAGCGCGGCGAGAGACACAACAATGACGAGGGGCCAGTACACCGATATTGTCTTTTTCATGATGTCGTTTTCCGATTAAGGGACACATGGGCTCGTGACCCACTATTCCCAGCCCAAATGCTATAGAAATTCACAATCGGGAAAAACCGGATCTGGCGAGATAGATCGTTGCTTGAAATAGAACAGTCAGTTGCTGGTTCTTTCGCCCCACGATCGAACATAAAGGCATGAAAAAGAAGACCTTACAAATACATACAGAGCTCGCGTGACAGGCGGCGATAATACGGGTCTCATTCTTACATCAGCATTTCCTGGTACCTTGCACGTGATCCAACCAATGAAACGTCTTGCACCTCTCGCCGGCCTCGTGGTGGCCGCCCTGCTCGGCGGCTGCGCGGTCTATCCGGACGGCACGCCGATGTACGGCAACGGATACGGCTATAGCGGCTACGAAGGCTATGACGGCTACGCGCCCGGCGCAGCCGTCGTGCCGCAAACCAATGTCTACATGGGATATGGCAATTACCCGGGACCGGAACGCTACTATGGGCCGGGCCCGGGCTATCACGGATATCCGGACCGAGGCCGACCGAACGACAACGACTGGCACCATGGCGATCGTGGCGACCATGGTGGCGGCCCGGGCCAGCCGCACGGCGGACCTCCGCCGCAAGGCGCGGCTGGCGGCCCCCGCGGACCAGGTGGATGGAATGGCCCCCGTCCGGGCGCGGGCGGCCCGCCGCCGGGGCAACCGCAAGCCCAGCAGCAAGGCGGCAACGGCGGCGGACATGGCGGCGGCTCGTGGAGCAGAAACTCCCCGCGTCACTCCGGGCAGATGAACGACCACTGAAGGTCAGGCCGGCGGCTGGCGCTTATGCGCGCCAGCGCCGCCGCAACGGCTGAACGGCCAGAACAGAACAAGCGTCAGGCAGACTCCCGGCCCATCACGACAGCCCGCTCAGCCGATATGGCTGCGCTGCGCCGCATACAACTCCCTGAACGTACGTCCCACCGGCGCCGGCATATCGCGCGTATCGGTCCAGCCCGCGCCGCCGAGCGGCAGTTTGGCAATCGAGCGCTTGCGTCCACCCATGCGTTCGAGCACGCGCACCGCAAGCCTGGTGACGAGCGCATAGACATCGGGATGCAACGCCAGCCAACCCCACACGGCCAGCCCCGCTCGCTCCTTCCACGGCCGCAGACGCCGCTCCGTCTGTTTCTCGCGCAACTTGCGCAACAGGTCGGAGAGCGGAATGCCGACCGGGCACACGCTATTGCACTCCCCGCATAGCGTCGCCGCCTGCGGCAAATCGAGCGCCTTGTCGATGCCGACATAGCTCGGCGTCAATACCGAGCCCATCGGCCCCGGATAGACCCAGCCATAGGCATGGCCGCCGACCTTCTGATAAACCGGGCAATGGTTCATGCACGCCCCGCAGCGGATGCAGCGGAGCATCTCCTGAAAGTCGCCGCCGATGAGCCCCGTGCGCCCGCCGTCGACAAGCACCACGTACATATGCTCGGGCCCGTCCTGATCGCCTGCTCCGCGCGGCCCCGTCAGCATCGAAAAATAGTTCGACGTGGTTTGCCCCGTCGCCGAGCGCGGCAGCAGACGCATCGCGGTCGCCAGGTCTTCGAGCGTCGGCAGCACTTTTTCGATACCGGTGACGGCCACATGGACGCGCGGCATCACCGTGCACATACCTTCGTTGCCCTCGTTCGTGACGACGACGACCGAGCCCGTTTCGGCGACGATAAAGTTGCCGCCCGTCACGCCCATGTCCGCGCTCAGGAAGTGCGGGCGCAGCATCTCGCGCGCTTCGCGCGTCATGTCGGGAATCTCGGTCAGACGCGGGCGGCCGTGCGTTTTCGCGAACAGGTCGGCGATCTCGTCCTTATCCTTGTGGACGACCGGCGCGATGATGTGGCTCGGCGGCTCGTTGTCGTTGATCTGCAGGATGTATTCGCCGAGATCGGTTTCGATCGACTGCACGCCCATCTGCCCGAGCACTTCGTTCAGGCGCATTTCTTCTGTGACCATCGACTTGGTCTTGATCACCTTCTTCACGTCATGTTGGCGCGCGATATCTCCGACGAGCCGCGCGGCCTCCTGCGTCGTCTCGGCGAACAGCACCGTCACGCCGCGGCGGGCCGCCTCGCGCTCGAAGGTTTCGAGCCACACGTCGAGATTATCGAGCGCGCGATTGCGGCGCTCCTTGAGCGCGGCGCGGGTCGAGGAAAAGTCGATCTCGGTCATCGCGCTGGCGCGCGCCGACACGAACTTCGTGGACAGCTTGGTCAGGTTCTGCTGCAGGCGCTGGTCGGCAAGTTTCTGACCGGCGCGAGCCTTGAACTGCATCGATTGAACTTGCATGGCAGCCTTGGACGGAATCGGAGCGAGGCGCACGCCTCAAACACGCGCGCCAAAAAGAAGCGTAAGCGGCACATGGCGGGCGGCGCGCCGCGGCCCGCGGCTCATTGCACGTCGCCGGCCAGCACCTGCGCGATATGCAGCACGCGCGTCGTCGAATCCCCGTTGCGACGCAGGCGCCCTTCGATATTGAGCATGCAGCCGAGGTCGCCGAGCACCACGGTGCCTGCGCCGCTCGCGGCGATGTTCGCGCATTTTTCGTCGACGATCGCCGTCGAGATGTCGCCGTACTTGACCGCGAAGGTGCCGCCGAAGCCGCAGCAATGTTCGCAGCCCTGCATTTCCGTCACCGCGACGCCCACCTGCGCGAGCAGCTCGCGCGGCTGCGCTTTCACGCCGAGTTCGCGCAGGCCCGAGCACGAGTCGTGATAGGTCACCTGCCCCTCGAACCGGCCCGGCTGCAACTGCACCTTCGCCACGTTGACGAGAAAATCAGTCAGCTCGAACACCTTCGCACGCAGCCGGCCGAAGCGGTTCATCAGTTCGGGATCGTCGCCGAACAGGTCGCCGTAGTGCGCGCGGATCATGCCGCCGCACGAGCCCGACGGCACCACCACGTAGTCGAACTGCTCGAATTCGCGCAGGGTCTTCTCGGCGAGATCGCGCGCGAGACGGCGGTCGCCCGAGTTATACACGGGCTGGCCGCAGCAGGTTTGCGCGGGCGGCACCGCGACCTCGAAACCGGCGCCTTCGATCAGCTTGATGACCGAAAAACCGATTTCGGGACGCATCAGGTCGATCAGACAGGTGACGAACAATCCGACTCGCATGGACCCTCCTTCGGGGAAACGTCCCTGATTATCCGCTGTTTGCCGCGCAACACCAACGGCCAGAAGGCATAGGACGCGGCGCGCGGCGGATTCGAGGAGCGCTTCGAAGCGCGTTCGCTTTTTTCACCATACGAGATACAATCGGCTTTCGCTGTTTGACGCATCTACCGATTCTCATATGAGCGATACGAACCCGGATCCCAAAACTTCGATCCAGGTGATCGAACGCATGATGCGCCTGCTCGATGCACTCGCGGCGCATAGCGACCCGGTCAGCCTGAAAGAACTCGCCATCCGCACGGAGCTGCACCCGTCCACGGCGCACCGCATCCTGAACGACATGGTGATGTGCCGCCTCGTCGACCGGTCGGACCCTGGCACCTACCGCCTCGGCATGCGCCTGCTCGAACTGGGCAATCTGGTGAAGGCGCGCCTCTCGGTGCGCGACGCGGCGCTCACGCCGATGCGCGAACTGCATCGGCAGACCGGGCAGACCGTGAATCTGTCGGTGCGTCAGGGCGACGAGATCGTCTATATCGAGCGTGCGTATTCGGAACGTTCGGGCATGCAGGTGGTGCGGGCCATCGGCGGACGCGCGCCGCTGCATCTGACCTCGGTCGGCAAGCTGTTCCTCGCCGCCGACGAAGCGACCCGCGTGCGCGCGTATGCCACGCGTACCGGCCTCTCCGGCCATACGCAGAACAGCATCACCGATCTGGCGAAACTCGAACGCGAGTTGTCGCATGTGCGCCAGCAGGCCTGCGCGCGCGATAACGAGGAGCTGGAGCTCGGCGTGCGCTGCATCGCAGCCGGCATTTACGACGATACCGGCAAGCTCGTCGCGGGGCTGTCGCTATCGGCGCCGGCGGATCGCCTGCAGGACTCGTGGCTCGGGCAACTGAGTCAGACCGCACTGATGATTTCGGAAGCGCTGGGTTATCGGCCGCACCCGCAGCAGGGTCATTCGCACTCGCACGGCCAGCATACGTAGCGGGAGTCGACGAAACGCGGCCGCGCCGTCCGCGGCACCTTTCCCGGCGCCATGCAAAAAGCCTCGCATTCGCGAGGCTTTTTTCTTGCAGGATCACCGCTACCGGTACGCGCTGCCGGTCCGAAAACCGGCTACGGCAATCGTTCAGACATCAGATACCCGAACCGCCGGCATCGGCGCTCGTAATGCGCGGCTGCTCGCCGCCGCCGTTGTCGATCCACGTGCGCAGACGTGCCGCGTCCGCGAAACGCGAGTATTTGCCCGACGAGTCGAGCAGTACCATCACCATCGGACGGCCATGAATGGTCGCCTGCATCACGAGGCACTCACCCGCCTCGTTGATGAAACCGGTCTTCTGCAGACCGATGTCCCACGTCGGGTTGCGCACGAGCGCGTTCGTGCTGTTGTAGGCGAGCGTGCGCTTACCCGTGTACACCTCGTAGCTGTGATCGGTCGAGAACTTGCGGATCAGCGGGTACTGATACGCCGCGTTGACCATCTTCACGAGATCGCGCGCGGTCGACACATTCATGCTCGTCAGGCCGGTCGGGCTCTCGAAATGCGTGTCGGTCATGCCGAGCTGCTTCGCCTTCGCGTTCATCGCGGCGAGGAACGCCGGGCGGCCGCCCGGGTAATAGCGCGACAGCGCGGCCGCGGCACGGTTTTCCGACGCCATCAGCGCGATATGCAGCATGTCTTCGCGCGACAGCACCGAGCCCACCGACAGACGCGAGCCGGTGTTCTTCACGTAGTCGCGGTCTTCGTCGGTGACTTCGATCTGATCGGTCATCGGCTCTTTCGAATCGAGCACGACCATCGCGGTCATCAGCTTGCTGATCGATGCGATCGGCACGACGGCCCGCGAGTTCTTGTCGAAGAGCGGCTCGCCGCTATTCTGGTCGATCACGTAGGCGACGCTCGAGCGCAGCATCAGCGCGTCGGGCGTTTCGTGCAGACCGAAAGCCTGCCCGACCGAAGGCGAACGCGGCTCATACGCGACGCGACGCACGGCGGAGTGATGGCGGCCGTTCGCCGCGAACGTCACGCGCTTGCGGCGCGCGCCCGCGCGCGGTGCTTCGTCCTCGGCGGCGGCCGCCTTGACGACCGCACCCTTGCCTGCCTTGACCGAGCGGCTCGACACCTTCGCGGTGGCGGCTGCCGGGGCCGGCTTTTTGGCGGTTTTAGCCGTTTTGACGTGTTTGGAAGTTTTTGCGGTTGCGGCAGTCGTGGCTGCAAAAGTGTTGACAGGCGCGGCAAACGCCGTTGCGACGGCCAGGGAGACGGCCACCGACAGAGCGGTGCTGCGCGCCGCGCCGTGGATCACTTTCAGCGACGAAAACATGTCGGTTTTCATGGGTGTTCGATAGGGAGCGGCGAGAGGTTTCCGCAAGTGTAGTAAAGCAACGAAAAATTAGCAATTTGAAGCACTTATACGCGCTCCTTAAACCGGCTTGTAAGCTCCGATCGCGAAAACGCAAATAAGTGCCGCGACTCGATCGAAAAAAACGATCGTCGCTAGCCATGTCCCGCCATTGCGGCCATGCGCAAGAATCGAGGAGATTCTTGCAGCATAACGACAATTTCGAGACAACCTTGATCCGGGGAAATACGGTCAGGCATCGGCGCGTACCGCAGCGCCGTGCCGCGAGGGCGTTGTGGCTTGGCGACAGATATTTCTTAAGCATCTGCCGAAGCTGACAACGCGCGTTCGACTGTCATGAACGCTTAACGTTCCGTAGCAGTTTGTGGTTTACATCGAACGCAATTTTGCCGATTTTTGCGGGCGCATGCTCGCTCCCCCACCAGCATCGTCACCGGCCGCAGGAAAAATAATTCCGCGAAACGAGGGCATGGAGTGCTTTATCTCGCATCGACGCGGTGCAACGATCAAATCGTTCTGCGTCACATGTATGACATGCCTACCGCATAACGTATTGTTTTATCAGCACTTTCTTAATATTGTGCGACGCACAAAAAATACTTGACAATCTTTGAAGCGATCTTAAAATGGGAACCATTGCTGCGATGCACAATACATCGCGGTCCAGGCAGACGATCACCTGCGTCTCGCCACTAACCCAATGCGGTCCGCACAGACAGACCGCGATCCAGGAGCGTAAACCATGACTCTGCTGACCCCCGAGCAATTCGCCGCAGCCCAGAAAGCCAATTTCGAAACCCTGTTCGGCCTGACGACCAAAGCATTCGAAGGCGTCGAAAAGCTGGTTGAACTGAACCTGCAAGTCGTGAAGTCGACGCTCGCGGAAAGCCAGGAAAACACCCAGCGCGCGCTGTCGGTGAAGGACGCACAAGAACTGCTGGCCCTGCAAGCGAGCCTCGCGCAGCCGGTGGCTGAAAAGGCGCTGTCGTATGGCCGTCACGTGTACGAAATCGTCTCGGCAACGCAAGGCGAATTCACCCGCGTCGCTGAAGCCCAATTCGAAGAACAAAACCGCAAGGTCCAGGCACTCGTCGAAAACGTTGCGAAGAACGCACCGGCTGGTTCGGAAACCGCTGTCGCCGTGATGAAGTCGGCGATCACCGCTGCCAACACGACGTACGAAACGGTCCACAAGGCAACCCGCCAGGCTGTCGAAATCGCTGAAAGCAACTTCAACGCAGCTGCAACGGCCGCGTCGAAGGCAGCTTCGCAAGCCGCCGCGCAAGCTTCGCGCGCAGCCAAGAAGACGGTCTAAGTTTCACATCCGTCCACGCCCCGCATTCGTCGGGGCGTCGCTTTCACGCCGGCCCAGCGTTCCCGCTGCGCCGGCGTTCTTGCAAGCAACAGCGTCGTGCCGTTGCCGCTCACACGGTTTGATTGGCCGAACGCTCCGATACGTTGAAATGACGTATCGTTTGCCCGGCGCAACTGCCGGGATTTTTTTTCCCGCCGTCGCCGCCGGGTGAATGCGGAAAACGATGCATGCGTGCAGTTCACGCAACGCTTGCGCCCTGCTCTGCCGCATTCCACAGCCATGAAAAAAAGCGCACTCCGCAAGGAGCGCGCTTTTTTTATTGACCGCTTCGACCCGCCTCGCGCGATCGCGACGAGGCAGGCCGAACCGTCTTACTTCTTCTTCACCGGCGGCAGATCGGTACAGACGCCTTCATACAACTCCGCAGCCATGCCGACCGATTCGCCGAGCGTCGGATGCGGATGGATCGTCTTGCCGATATCCGTCGCGTCCGCGCCCATCTCGATCGCGAGGCACACTTCGCTGATCAGATCGCCCGCATTGAGACCGACGATACCGCCGCCGATCACGCGATGCGTCTCTTCATCGAACAGCAGCTTCGTAAAGCCTTCGTCGCGGCCGTTGGCGATCGCGCGGCCCGACGCGGCCCACGGGAACACTGCCTTGCCGAACTTGACGCCAGCGGCCTTGAGCTGGTCTTCCGTCTTGCCGGCCCATGCCACTTCCGGATCGGTGTAAGCCACCGACGGAATCTGCATCGCGTCGAAGTACGCCTTCTCGCCATGCGCGGCTTCAGCGGCCACGTGCCCCTCGTGCACCGCCTTGTGCGCGAGCATCGGCTGACCGACGATATCGCCGATCGCGAAGATGTGCGGCACGTTGGTGCGCTGCTGCTTGTCGACTTCGATGAAGCCGCGCTCCGTCACCGCCACGCCGGCCTTCTCCGCACCGATGCGCTTGCCGTTCGGCGTACGGCCGACGGCCACCAGCACGAGGTCGTAGCGCTGCGGCCCGGCCGGCGCCTTCTCGCCTTCGAACGACACGTAGATGCCGTCGTCCTTCGCCTCGGCGGCAGTGGTCTTGGTCTTCAGCATCACGTTCGCGAAACGCTTGCTGTTGTACTTCTCCCAGACCTTGACGAGATCGCGGTCCGCGCCGGCCATCAGGCCGTCGAGCATTTCGACCACGTCGATCTGCGCGCCGAGCGTCGAGTACACGGTCGCCATTTCCAGACCGATGATGCCGCCGCCGATCACGAGCATGCGCTGCGGAATCTGGCGCAGTTCGAGCGCGCCGGTCGAATCGACCACCCGCGGGTCTTCCGGAATGAACGGCAGCTTCACCGCTTCCGAACCCGCGGCGATGATCGCCTGCCTGAACTTGACGACCTTCTTGCCGCTCTCGGTCTGCACTTCCATGTGGTACGGATCGACGAACGCGCCGGTGCCGACCACGACTTCGACCTTGCGCGCCTTCGCCATGCCGGCGAGACCGCCGGTCAGCTTCTTGACGACGCCCGACTTGAAGTCGCGCAGCTTGTCGAGATCGATCTGCGGCTTGCCGAACGTGATGCCGTGCGAGGCGAGATCAGCCGCTTCGTCGATGACGAGCGCGGTGTGCAGTAGCGCCTTCGACGGAATGCAGCCGACGTTCAGACACACGCCGCCGAGCGTCGAATAACGCTCGACCAGCACGGTCTTCATACCGAGGTCGGCGGAACGGAACGCCGCCGAATAGCCGCCCGGGCCCGAGCCGAGCACGAGCATGTCGCACTCGATGTCGGCGCCGCCGGCATAGCTGCCGGCCTGCGGCGCGGGTGTGGCGGCCTTCGGTGCGGCAGCGGGAGCCGGAGCCGCGGCGGCCGCGCCGCCTGCTGCCGCCTCGACCAGCGCGATTACCGTACCCTGCGAAACCTTGTCGCCCGGCTTGATGCGCACTTCCTTGACGGTGCCGGCGGTGTCGCTCGGCACTTCCATCGACGCCTTGTCGGATTCGAGCGTCAGCAGCGACTGCTCCTGCTCGATGACGTCGCCCGGTTTGATATTGACTTCGATGACGTCGACGTCCTTGAAGTCACCGATGTCCGGCACTTTTACTTCGACGAGACTCATAGTGTCCCCTTCTCCTGTTGATCGTGATGAGCGGAGAACTCGCAACATTCGGTCGGACAGGCGCCACAAGCACGGACAGAATCATCCTTTGCCGTCCGCCCAAGGACGCGCCTTTCTTTTGCCTACTTTTCTTTGGAAGACAAAGAAAAGTAGGTGCCGCCCCGCACAGGGGCGACGCCAATAGACCGTCATGAAAGCAAGTTCAACGAGAGACGCGGATCACAGACAACACGCCCGCGCCCCGCGCACCTCACCACATCAAAGAATCACACGCCGGAAATCGGCAAGAATCGAACCCAGGTACGCGTTGAAGCGCGCGGCTTCCGCTCCGTCGATCACGCGATGGTCGTACGATAGCGACAGCGGCATGGTCAGGCGCGGCACGAACTGCTTGCCGTCCCACACCGGCTTCATCGCGCTGCGCGACAGACCGAGAATCGCGACTTCGGGCGCATTGATGATCGGCGTGAAATGCGTGCCGCCAATGCCGCCCAGCGACGAGATCGAGAAGCAGCCGCCCTGCATCTGGTCCGGCTTCAGCTTGCCTTCGCGCGCGGCCTTCGACAGATCGGCCATTTCCTTCGCGATGTCGACGAGACCCTTCTTGTCCGCGTCGCGAATCACCGGAACGACGAGGCCGTTCGGCGTGTCCGCGGCGAAACCGATGTGGTAGTACTGCTTGAACACCAGGTTGTCGCCGTCGAGGCTCGCGTTGAACGTCGGGAATTTCTTCAGGGCCGCCACGCAGGCCTTGATCACGAACGCGAGCATCGTGAACTTGACGCCCGCCTTTTCGTTCTCCTTGTTCAGCTTCACGCGCAGCGCTTCGAGCTCGGTGATGTCCGCTTCGTCGTTATTCGTGACGTGCGGAATCATGACCCAGTTGCGATGCAGGTTCGCGCCCGAAATCTTCTTGATGCGCGAGAGCGGCTTCGGATCGACCGGGCCGAACTTCGTGAAGTCGACCTTCGGCCACGGCAGCAGGTTCAGCTCGCCGCCGCTCGCCGGCGCGGCCGCGCCAGCCGGCGCCGCGCGCTGGCCCGTCATCACGCCCTTCACGAACGCGGTCACGTCGGCCTGGGTGATGCGGCCCTTCGGACCCGAGCCCTTCACCTGGCCGACGTCGACGCCGAGTTCGCGCGCGAACTTGCGCACCGACGGCGACGCGTGGCT
>NZ_VWWM01000077.1:0-30788 GCF_011752945.1 Paraburkholderia sp. Cy-641 | reverse complement strand
CGCTCATCAGGACGAGGTACGGAGCGGCAAAGCTCCACTCCTCGTCCGATACATCTGTTGGGTACGGTTTGCGTTCTGGCATTGCGCCAGGTTACCAGGTTTGGCACAAAGTGCCTAACACGCTCTAAGGGAAAGGGAGTATTGAAACGTTATCTCGGATCACCTCTTATAATGAGGCCCGCAGATAAGTCACAACAGAGAAAACTCCATGTCCGACCAACAGGAACCACGCCGTCGCTTTTTGCGGCAGGTGCTGGCCGTCGTACCCGCCGCGACGGTCGCTTCAGGTGCAACTTTTACTCAAAGTGCCTGCAGCAGTAACGCGACACCCGCCACCGAGAACACCGTAGAGTACCAGCCTACTTACTTCACCGCGGCAGAATGGAAATTTTTGCATGCTGCGGTGGACCGGCTGATTCCCGACGATGAACATGGCCCAGGTGCCGTGAAGGCCGGTGTGCCCGAGTACATCGATCGCCAGATGGAAATGCCGTATGGCCACGGCAAGCTCTGGTACATGCAAGGGCCTTTTCATCCCGATGCCGTGCCCGAAATGGGCTATCAGATCAATCTCGCGCCGCGCGACGTCTATCGTCATGGCATCGCGGCCTGCGACGAGTACTGCGTGAAGCAGCACGGCGGCAAGACCTTTGCTGAACTCGACGTGGCGACGCGCGAAGCGGTGCTTCAGGATATGGAGCACGGCAAACTCGCGTTTGAAACTGTTCCTGCACGCACGTTCTTTTCATTCCTGCTCGGCAATACCAAGGAAGGTTTCCTCTCCGACCCGATCTACGGCGGCAATAAGGATATGGCCGGCTGGAAGATGGTCGGTTTCCCGGGCGCGCGCGCGGATTTCATGGATTGGATCGATCAGCCGGGTGCGAAGTATCCGTATGGTCCGGTATCGATTAACGGCAGGCGGGGGTAAGCAGTGGCAATCAGGAAGAACAAGGTCGATTGCGTGATCGTAGGTTTCGGCTGGACCGGCGCGATTCTCGCGCAGGAACTTACGGACGCGGGACTCGACGTGGTCGCGCTCGAGCGCGGCGCGATGCGCGATACGCCAACCGATGCGAACTATCCGAAAGTGATCGACGAGCTCAAGTATGGCGTGCGCGGCGCGTTGTTCCAGGATCTGTCGTCGGAAACGGTGACCATTCGCCACGGCGTGGATGATCTCGCGGTGCCGTACCGTCAACACGGCTCGTTTCTGCTCGGTAACGGCGTGGGCGGCGCGGGCTTTCACTGGAACGGCATGCATTACCGGATGCTGCCTGAAGAACTGCAATTGCGTACGCGTTATGAAGAGCGCTACGGCAAGAAGTTCATTCCAGAAGGCATGCAGGTTCAGGATTTCGGCGTGACCTATGACGAGATGGAACCGTTCTTCGATTTTGCGGAGAAGGTATTCGGCACGTCCGGCAAGGCCGGTAATCTCAACGGCAACATCCAGGCCGGCGGTAATCCGCTCGAAGGCAGCCGTCGCAACGATTTCCCCACGCCGCCGCTGAAGAACGGCCTCGGCGCGTCGCTGTTCGAAAAGGCCGCGCGCGAAGTGGGCTTCCATCCGTATCCCGCGCCTGCGGCGAATGCGTCGACCCCGTACACGAATCCGTACGGTGTGCGTCTTGGACCGTGCAACTTCTGCGGCTTCTGCGAAGACTTCGGCTGCTATATGTACTCGAAGGCATCGCCCCAAACGACCATTTTGCCGGTGCTGCTCAAGAAGCCTAACTTCGAGCTTCGCGCGAACTCGTATGTCACGAAAGTCATGCTTTCGCCCGACAGGAAGCGCGCGACGGGTGTCACCTACATCGATGCGCAAGGCCGCGAAGTCGAACAGCCCGCGGACATGGTCATCGTCGCCGCGTTCCAGATGCACAACGTGCGCCTGCTGCTGCTCTCGGGCATCGGCAAACCCTACGATCCGAAGACCGGCGAGGGGGTAGTGGGGCGCAACTACGCCTATCAGATGAACGGCGGCATCAACGTGCTGCTGCCGAAGGGCACGCAACTCAATCCGTTTATCGGCAGCGGCGCGGGCGGCGTGGGCATGGACGACTTCAATGGCGACCAGTTCGACCACGGTCCGCTCGGCTTTGTCGGCGGCGCGAGCGTTCGTCATATCCGCACGGGCGGCCGTCCAATCAAGCAGGCGGCGACCGTGCCCGGCACGCCGACCTGGGGCAGCGGCTGGAAGGCCGGTATTTCCGACGCTTACCAGCGCTATATGAGCATCGGTATTTCGGGTTCGGTGATGCCGTATCGCGACGCTTATCTCGATCTCGATCCGACCTATCGGGACGCTCACGGTCTGCCGCTTCTGCGCATGACGTTCGACTGGCACGACAACGAATACGCCATGCTCGGCTATATCGGCACGCGCATGGAAGAAGTTGCGAAGGCGATGAACCCGGAGAAGTACTTCCGCGCGATCCGCAAGAAGGGGCAGCACTACGACACGCGCGTGTACCAGTCCACGCATACCACCGGCGGCGCGGTGATGGGCAGCTCGCCGGCGACGAGCGTCGTGAACAAGTATCTGCAAAGCTGGGATGTGCCGAACGTGTTCGTGATGGGCGCTTCCGCGTTCCCGCAGAACATGGGCTACAACCCGACCGGTATCGTCGCGGCCCTCGCGTTTCACTCGGCCAAGGCCATTCGCGAGCAATACCTGAAGAACCCGGCTCCGCTGGTCCAGGCATAAGGGAGACGGCAAGCATCATGAGAAAAATTACGTTTGCCATCGCTTCTGCTGTCGTCTTTTCGGCTGCGAGCGCCGGCGTCTTCGCACAATCATCCGCGACGGCATCTCCATCCGCATCGGCCGATACGGACGCGCAGCTGATTCAAAAGGGCCGCTACCTCGCGGCCGCGGGCGACTGCATTGCCTGCCACACGGCAAAGGGCGGCAAGCCGTTCGCGGGCGGCCTCGGCATTGCATCGCCGATCGGCACGATCTACTCGACCAACATCACGCCCGACAAGTCGACCGGCATCGGCAACTACACCTTCGATGACTTCGACCGCGCCGTGCGCCACGGCATCGCGAAGGACGGTTCGACGCTGTATCCCGCCATGCCGTACGTTTCGTATGCGAAGGTCAAGCCCTCGGACGTGAAGGCGCTCTACGCGTATTTCATGCATGGCGTCGAGCCGGTTTCGCAAGGCAACCGCGCGTCCGATATTCCGTGGCCGCTGTCGATGCGCTGGCCGCTGCGCTTCTGGCGCATGGCGTTCGCACCGGAAGCCGTCAGCGACGACAGCCCGCTGCCGAACGACCCGATCGCGCGCGGCCGCTACCTCGTGGAAGGCCTCGCGCACTGCAGCGCATGTCATACGCCCCGCGGCTACGGCCTCGAGGAGAAGTCGCTGACCGATGACGGCAAGCTGTTTCTCTCCGGGGGCGTGGTCGATGGCTACCTCGCGAAGAATCTGCGTGGCGACCGCAAGGACGGTTTGGGCAACTGGAGCGCAGCCGATATCGTTGCGTTCCTGAAGAGCGGCCGCACGGCGCACTCGGCGGCGTTTGGCGGTATGGCGGATGTCGTGCAGGACAGCACACAGCATCTGGGCGACCAGGATCTCGCCGCCATTGCCGCTTACCTCAAGACGCTGGCTCCCGTCGACGCATCCGGCAGCACGCTCTCGCCCGATGCAACCGCGGCAAATGCACTGCGCGCCGGCACGGACCATAGCAACGGCGCGCTGACCTTCGTGGACAACTGCGCGGCGTGCCATCGCACGAGCGGCAGCGGTTACGAGAGCACGTTTCCGACGTTGGCGCTTTCGACGGTCGTGAACACGGACGATCCGACTTCGCTGATTCATATCGTGCTGCAAGGCGGCGAGATGCCGTGGACCAAGGCCGGCCCCACGCACTACGCGATGCCGGGGTTCGCCACGCGGTTGACGGATCGCGACGTAGCGGACGTGCTGACTTTCGTGCGATCCAGTTGGGGCAACCATGCTTCGCCCGTGACGTCCGAGCAGGTCGCCAAGGTGCGCAAGTCGTCCGGGTCTGCTTCTCAGCCTGCACGCGCTGAAAATCCGTAGCGTTTGGCGTTCGCGCTTGCGTGTGGGGTTTATTGGCAGGGTAGCTGGTGTTCCGTTTCGTTGTTGACCGATCTATGCTCGCTTGGCATGTTGAGGTCAACGGAACGGGACACCAGTTGCTTTAGACGATTTGAGAAGGCTCGTGCGGTAAGGTTGGTGCGTTGGAGTGGGATGGTGAGCCTTGTAAGGCTCGGGCAATCCTGTCAGGGGCGGCTGCGGGTGTTAGGCTAATTACAGCGATCAACGTAACCCCACCCCCTACACCTGCTCCACCCGCCGGCGAGTCGATATCGCGGAAGCCGTCGAAATCACCAGATCCGCAAATCGCTTCTCGTCGCGATCCGCCTGCCAGCGCGAACGCGCCACGGCGATATTGACCGCACCGATCCCCCGGCCATGCGCGTTGGTCACGGCCGCCGCCGTGGAGATATCCGCGACAAAGTACTCGTCTTCCGTATGCGCATAACCCTGCTTGCGAATCTGCGTCAAACGCTCCTTGATCTTGCGCGGCTGATACACGGTGGACGACGTGAACGCAACGAGATTCGTGCGCGAGAGGATGTCGTCGACCTCGCCGTCCTGCAAGGTCGCGAGAATCGCGAGACCGGGCGCCGTGCAGTAGGCCGGCAGCCGCGAGCCGGTAATCACGTGAGCATTGAATACGTTGCGGCTGACGATGCGCAGCACGAACACGATATCGGTGTCGTCGAGCACCGTCAGGTTGGTCGCTTCTTCCGTCTCCGAGCCGAGTTGCTGGAGATACGGCGTCGCGCGGCTCACCAGTTCGTTCGAAATCAGATAGTGGTACGTAAAGTCCACCAGTTTCGGCGACAATTCGTATTTGCGGCTGTCCGGGTCTTTGAGCAGGTAGCCGAGCGCCGCGAGCGTGAACGTGAAGCGCTGCGTCGCGCTCATGTCGAAACCGGTTAGCGCGGCGATTTCGGAAAGCGACAGTTGTCGCTTGCTGCCGTCGAACGCGGTCAGCACCTTCATCGCCTTTTCGACGGATTGCACGTACAGTGACGATTCGCTCGGGTCGTCCACTTTTGGGGCGCCACGTGCGGTGCCGGACGTGGCGCTGGATGCGGCACGTTTGCGCGCGGGTTTGGGCTGGGCAGGACTCACGATCGGTAACCGGTGTTGCATGACGCTCCTATTATTGTATACCGCTATCATGCTATCTGATAGCGATAAGTTTGCTTTTCTCCCGCTCCGCACGCGTCAATGCCGCAGACGGTCCCACGCGTCGTCCACCTCGCGCGACAGCAGGTGCTTGCGAATGCGCTCGCTCGCAGTCAGCTCGAACTGCGCGACCGCGCGGTAATAGCGCGGCAACTGAAAACTCGCGAGCCGTTCGCTGGCCCATGCATGCAGCGACTCCCATGGCACCGCGTGGTCCTTGAACTGCACGTTCAGCAGAATGTCCTGTTCGCCGACGGACGATGCCACTCCGATTGCTGCGCTCGCCCGCACCGCCGGATGCGCCGCGAAAATCCGCTCGATTTCCCATGCCGATACGTTCTCGCCGCGCACCCGCATGCTGTCCGTGCGTCGTCCGATGAAGAACAGGTCGCCGTCCGCATCGCGGCGCGCGTGGTCGCCGGTATGCAGCTTGCCGTCGCGCAACGCGCTGTGTGTCGCCTCGTCGTTCTTCAGATACATCGGCAGCAGCGCGCCTTCCACCTTGCTGGTCAGCACGATTTCGCCCGGTTCGCCGGGCGCGACCGCGCGCCCCTGGTCGTCGAGCAGTTCGAGATCGAACCACGGCAGCGCCTGGCCGATCGAACCGGGCTTGCCGGTAGAGTTGAGCGTCGCGAAGCTCGAGCATTCGGTCATGCCGTAGCACTCGCGCAACCGCACGCCGAAGCGTTGTTCGATCGCCTGCCACGCCGATGCCGCGATGCCCGCGCCCCATGCGACGCGTAGCGTGTGGTCGTGGGGCTCGCTGCCTGGCGGCAGTTGCATCAGGATATCGAGCATGCCGCCGAGATAATGCAACTGCGTCGCGCCCGCGCGCGCGACTTGCGGCCAGAACTGCGAGGCCGAAAAACGCGCCACGACATGCAGGCTCACCGGCAGCAGGAACGGCACGAGCAGCATCTGCGCACCGCCGATGTGGCACAGCGGCTCCCACATGAAGAGCCGGTCGCTCGCACGCACGTCGGCCACGCGCAATACGGCTTCGCTCGCAATACGCATCATCCGGTGCGTGAAGACAACGCCTTTGGGTGCGCCCGTCGTGCCCGACGTATAGATGATGCAGAGCGGATCGTGAATGCCGATGGCGGGTGTCGCAAGCGAGCGCGGCGCGGCCGCGCCGTCGAACGAGGGTAGCCGCACACGGCGCGCGCCCGTGTAATCGAGGTTCGCGCTGAGCGCGTCGAACTCGGCATCGATCACAAAGAGTTTCGGCTCCGCGTGCTGCAACACGTATTCGAGGCCTGCCGCGCGCAGCCGCGTATTCACCGGCACCCACACGATGCCGCTAAGCATCAGCGCGTAGATCAGATAGATGTGTTCGGCGGAGTTGCCGAGCATCACGGCCACGCGGTCGCCTTGCACGACACCCTGTTCGCCGAACCATGCCTGCCATTGCGCAATATGCGCGACCGCCTCGCCGCAAGTGATCGCGCGCTCGTCGAATTGAAGGAACGTGCGGAGCGGATCGGCGCTGAGACCGGCCACGAGCAGCGGCACGCAATCGAGTTCGTCGTCGGGATGACGATGTGGAAAATAGTTCGGATAGCGATGCATGTGTTGTCGTTCTGGAAAACCGAAAAGCAGCGGGAAATAAACGTGTCAGCGTGAATCTGTCAGCGCGCGCGGCGCTTGAACCATGAAGACACCGCGATCACCAGCGCGATCAGCACGACCAGTGTGGTCGAGACCGCCGCGAGCGTCGGCGTGATCGCCAGTTGAATGTCGTCCCACATCTGCTTGGGCAGCGTGGTATTGATGCCGCCGCTCACGAAGATCGCGATGGTCAGGTCGTCGAACGACACGAGGAAGGCGAACAGAAACGCCGCCGTGACGCTCGCCATCAGCAGCGGCAGCAGCACGGTGCGAATGCGTTGCAATGGCGAGGCGCCCATCACGCGCGCGGCATCGTCGAGCCGCCAGTCGAAACGCTGGAAGCCGGCGGCGAGCGTGACCACTACGTAGGGAATCGCCAGCACCGTATGACCGATGATGAGGCCGGTATTAGTGCCCGTCAGGCCGAAGCGGCTCAGCAGATACAGCAGCCCGACCGCGACCACGATGCGCGGCACGATCAGCGGTGCGACGAGCAGCGCGAAGAGCGGCTTGGTCGCGCGTTGCGGCAGGCGCGTCATCGCAAGCGTCGCGCCGAAACCAAGCGCGAGCGAGAGTACCGCCGTGCCGAAGCCGACTTCGAACGAGCGGATCGTCGCGCTTTGCCACACGGGCGAACCGAGGAACGAGCCGAACCAGCGCAGGCTGAAAAGCTTTGGCGGAAACGCAATGAAGTCGCTCTTCGTGAACGCATACGGCATCACGGAGAGTACCGGCACCACCAGCACGATCAGGATCGCCATCGTGAAGAGGCCGAGCGGGCTGAACACGCGCACGCCGTCGGTGGGCGGCTGCAATCCGCCGCGGCGCCGCACGAGCGGCGCAAAGAGCCGGCCCGCCGACATCAGCACCGCGAGCCGCAGGCCCTGCGCGCGCGAGCCGCGTTGTTTCTCGCTGACTTCGCCGGTCAGCGAGGTCAGGCCAACCACCCGGTCATAGACGAGGAAGATCGCGATCGAGCAGATCAGCAGTACTGTCGACAGCGCGCCCGCGAAGTGCATGTCGAACAGTTCGAGTACCGAAGAGATCACCAGTTGCGCGATCATCGTTTCGCGCGGCGAACCGAGCAACGTGGGCACGATAAAAAAGCCAAGGCTGGAAATGAACACCAGCAGTCCCGCCGCCGCGATGCCTGGAGACGACAGCGGCAGAAACACCGTGAAAAAGCTCGTGCTGCGTTCCGCGCCAAGCGTTTCGGCGGCCTGTGCGAGACGATCGTCGATGCCGCGCATGACCGGCAGCATCGTCATCACGGCGAGCGGCAGCATCGAATGCACCATGCCGATCAGCACGCCGGTCAGCGACGGAATCGTGCCGTTGGTCTCGCGGACCAGACCGAGTGCGAGCGCAAGAGTCGAGAGCACGCCCGTCTTCGATAGCAGCAGCATCCATGCGTAGGTCTTGACGAGATAGCTGGTCCAGAACGGCAGCATGATCCACAGCAGCCAGCGCTCGCGCACGCGATTCGACACGCGGCTCAGCAGATACGCGACCGGATAGCCGAGCACGATCGAAAACGCGGCGGTGAGAAACGAGATCGCGAACGTGATCCACAACACTTTCGCGTAGACCGGTGTGCGCGCGATGCGCTCGAACTGGGCGAAGCCGATCGAGCCGTCGCTCGACACGAGCCCGCCTTGCAGGATCTCGCCCGCCGGCACGATGAAAAACACCAGCAGGAACAGCAGCGTCGGCACCGCCGGCAGAATGCGCAGCGATGCCGCGAGCCATGCGCCGCGGCGGCCCGAAGCGTCGGCTGGACGGTTCGCGCGTAGAGCGAGAGTCATGAAAAGTCCTTGGCGGCGAAGAGGTCTCGACCGTATATCAGGCCTATATCAGGCGTGCAGTAGCGTCGTGCGATAGGGGTCCCACGTGAGCCCGACCGTGTCGCCCACGCGCGGGCTCAGCGTACGTGCGCAGCGCGCGGTCAGTTCGCTGCCGTCGGGCAGCGACAGTTGCACATGCGTATCGCTGCCGAAGAACACCACGTCGTCGATGCGGCCATCGACGAAGCCGCGGCTCGGTTCGACCAGCTCCAGTGCCTCGGGACGCAGCAGCAGCGTGTGCCGCGCCGCGGCCGCGACCTGCGTCGTGCGCGGTAACGGAATGCGTGCGCCGGCCGCCAGCAGGATCGGCTCGCCGCTGGCCCCGGTGTCATGCGCGAGCGCGCCTTCCAGCAGGTTCGAATGACCGATGAAGCCGGCTGCGAAGCGCGTCGAGGGCCGGTCGTACAGGTCCGCGGGCGTACCGATCTGTTCGATCTTCGCGTTGTTCATCAGGCAGATGCGATCCGAGAGCGTGAGTGCTTCGTCCTGGTCGTGCGTGACATAGACGAAGGTTGCGCCCAACTCCTTGTGCAGACGACGGATCTCGGCCTGCATATGCTCGCGCAATTTCTTGTCGAGCGCGCCGAGCGGCTCGTCGAGCAGAATCACCGAGGGCCGGTAGGCGAAGCAGCGGGCGAGCGCGATGCGTTGCTGTTGCCCGCCGGAGAGCTCCTTCGGAAAGCGTTTGCCGAACTCGCTCATGCGTACCATCGCGAGCGCACCGTCGACGGCCTCGCGCACTGCGTCGCGCGACTTGCTACGCATGCGCAGGCCGTACGCGACGTTGTCCCATACGCTCATGTGCGGAAACAGCGCATAGCTCTGGAACACCATGCCGATGCCGCGCTTGCCTGGCTCGACGCGCGTGACATCGCGCCCGTCGATCTCGATGCGGCCCGCGCTCGGCGCGACGAGCCCCGAGATCATCTGCAGGAGCGTCGTCTTGCCGGAGCCCGACGGCCCCAGCAGCGTCAGAAACTCGCCCGTTTGCACGGTGAGATCGGTCGGCTCCAGCGCGACGGTTTCGCCGTAACGCTTCGCGAGCCCGATCGCTTCCAGTTTTGCGCTCATGCCAATGCCTCGCGTTTAGTGCGTCATTTAATGCGTCAGGAAATGATCCACGAGTTGAAGCGCTCGGTGACTTTCTGGCGATTGGCCTGCCACCATTGCGGGCTAGGCAGCTTCATCGTCTTGATGTTGTCGGGCGCGGTCGGCAGGAGCGGGGCGCGCTGCGCGGGAATCGATTCGAATGACTTACGATTGGTCGGACCGTACGCGAGCGTTTGCGTGAGCACGGCCTGGCGTTTTGCATCCGCGCAGAAACGCACGAACTGCTTGGCCATTTCCGCGTGCGGCGTGCCTTTCGGAATGCCCCAGCCCTCGATCGAATAGAGGCCCTGATTCCAGACGATCGTCACCGGCGCGCCGGCGTCCTTCGCGGATTGTGCGCGGCCATTCCATAGCGAGATCATGTCGACGTCGCCGCTCTGGATCGCCTGCATCGATTGCGCGCCCGAGGTCCACCAGATCGCGATATGCGGCTTGATCCTGTCGAGACTTTTGAACGCGCGATCGACGTCGAGCGGATAGAGCTTGTCGAGCGGCACGCCGTCGGCGAGCAGCGCCTGTTCGAGCGTGTCGAGCGGACTGCGGCGCAGGCAGCGGCGGCCGGGAAATTTCTTCACGTCCCAGAAGTCGGCCCAGGATTTCGGGCCGTTGTCCTTGAACTTGTCGGCGCGATACGCGAGCACGGTCGAATACACGTCGACGCCGAGCCAGTCAGGCGTAATCGCCTCGGGCATGACGTCGGGGAAGTCCGAGGCCTTCAGGCCGATCGGTTCCATCAGACCTTTTGCTTCGAGGTACGGAATATCGGCGGACAGCGTCAGCGTGGTCACGTCCCACACGTAGTTGTTCGTCTTCACCATCGCTTCGAATTGCGCGACCGGCTGCGATTCGCGCGCCACGCTCACGACCTTGATGCCCGTCGCCTTTTCGAACGGATCGTAGAACGCCTGGCGGTAAGCCGTGGTGTACGGGCCGCCCGGATCGGACACGACAATCTGTTTGTCGTCGGCGCGCACCAGCGCGGGCAGCGTGCCGGCGAGCGCGAGTGCGCCGGCTCCTTGCAACATCCGGCGCCGTTTTTCGTTGAAGTTCTGCGTCATGGCTAAGGTCTCCCGTTCGCTGGCTGGGTCGGTTGGGTACTGGGTGATGTGGGTGGCGAGCGCGGCTTGCCTGCCGCGCCGGATGGCTTTACTTCGCGCGCTTGCGGAAGAACTCTTCCATCATGCGGGCGGGTTCGCCCGAGTCGTAAGCCTCGCGCTGAATGCGAATGCCCGCTTCGATGCAGTCCTGGAAGCCCGGCTCGGTCATTTCGCGGAAGCGCTGCTTGTCGAGGCGCATCGCGACCGGCGGTTTGGCGGCGAGTTCGGTGGCGATCTCCAGCGCCTTTTCGAATACTTTGTCCTGCGCGACGAGGTGATGAATGAGGCCGATGTGCCGGCACTCTTCCGCATCCATCAGACGGCCCGTGAGCGTCAGCTCGATGGTGCGCGACATGCCGAGCATCGCGTTCATGATCCAGGGGCCCGTCGTGCTGGCGATTCCCGCGTTGATTTCCGGCTGCCCCATCCGCACACCCGGATGGCCGACGCGGATGTCGCCCAGCAGTGCGACCTGGAATGCGGAACCGGCGGCCGTGCCGTTGAGCGCCATCACCAGCGGCTTTTTCAGCCCGCGCAGCACGGCGTAATAGCGCTGCCACTCCTTGACCCATTCGACCGCGCGCGCGCCGTCGAAATCGTGCGCTTCCGACAGATCCTGCCCCGCCGAGAACGCGCGATCGCCGGCGCCCGTCATGATGATCGCGGCGACGTTGTCGTCGTCGTCGAAGCGCTCGAGTGCTTCGATGATCGCGTTGCGCATCGGCGTGGTCCACGCGTTCAGCTTGTCGGGACGATTCAGCGTAATGACCGCGACGCGGCCGTGATTGGACAACAGGATATCTTCGCTCATTTGTTATTACATAGTAATAGTTAATGGGTGTATTGCAATATAGGTGGGTCAAAAACAGGATGCAAGTAGCAATTGGCCTCATCTACTCCGGTTTTCACGCGGCGTTTACCCCAAGTCGTTTACCCCAGGTTCGGCGGATATGTGTTGTGATGTTTTCGTTGCCGTAGCGTTGATGCGGCGATGGCGGTTTGCAGAGGTTGCCCGGTGGCGGGCGGGAGAGGGCGGAATTCTGGCGCTGGTCTTGCTGTGCGAAGCTTAGGCGAGACCTGTATTGTTGCGAGCCGGCCAAGGCGCTCGGGCCGCGCGGCATGGCGTGATGAGGATCAATGGAGCAGCGACGGCGTTAGTCGTGAGCGAAGGGTTGAGGCAGATCATCAATTTCACGGCCGTTATCGAAAGCGACTGTGGCTTGACGAGCATGGCGAAGTCAGTCGGCGAAAGTCGCTTGCGTGAAATAACGTGTCGTTAGAGCGTGTTAGGCACCGCAAGCAACTGGCCCAATGTATCTACCGCGATGCGGACTTTGCTGCCGCGTTTGCGTTTATAGCCGTCGTAACCGGCGCGAGGCACACTCTCGCAGGTCGATTGCAACATGCCCGAAGTGCCTAACGCGCTCTAACGAGAACGGCATTCCAACCAGCGCGCCGACCCACCGGTTTCACGTCGCCGAATCCTCTTCGCCGCCCAGGCGGTCCGCGATTTCCGCGCCCACGCCGCTCAGCATGCAAGGGGGCACTCCCCCGTCACAAACGGCTTATCGGTCGGTGAAGCATCGCAGCTGTGAGCGACGGCTTCAATTCGTCCGCGGTAAGCAGGGGGGATTACTTTTCGTTGGATATGGAGAGGCGCGCGTCCGTAAGCGCGCGCCGGATCCAGGGGGATTCAGAAGAGCCCGATCGATCCTCCGTTCCTCAACCATGCGCGAAACGCCTGCCGGTGCGCTTGTTCCAGCAGCGGGGTGACGGTTTGGCGATCGCCAAACAACATGAAGTTCCCGGTGTTGAGTTGTGGCCAGCGCAACAGGCCCGCACCGTTTGGGTTGCCGGTTTTGATGAAGTTAACCCAATATGCCTGCATCACATGCGAGATCGTTCGATCCTTGTCGGTAAACGGGCGGTTTCCAACGTCCAGGGTGGCGAACACGTAAGGAATTTCGCTACTATGGAATGTACCAAATCGCGCTGCTCGCGGTCCGGGTTCAGGGTGGACGAATCGGTAGCCGTAAGCGGGTGCAGCATGCTCGGACCGGCCTTCCGACCACGCAACTACGGCTGCAGTTGACGAATCTGCAAGCAATTCGCGAACCTTCGCGGATGCATCCGCATCATTGCCGACAGGATAGAGCAAAGAAAATTGACTGGCCTGAGATTGATAGCGCTCGTCGAGAAATCGCTGATAAGCTTCTTTAGTTTCTATCATCCAGGCGGGACTAAATGCGCTTGCTTCATCTTGATTGGAACCTAACAGAACGGGTACATTAGAACGCTCAAGTTTTTCCCGAAAAGGGATACCTCCTGCGTCTGCAGGTTGAAAACGTGCGCCCTTCCCCAATCGAGGGTCGGTTTGCAAGGCCACCAACTTGTCGGTCGGCACCTCTCGCAGTGCTTTTACATCGGCAGCATTAGCCAATTCTGCAAGCTTCAAGCCCAAGTCATCGGCATTCGCTTTCGGAACCAACTCAGTGTCCGACCACGAGTTGCTCTCGGCGATAGCTCCTGAAAAGAGACCCTCCGCAGACGGTGCCGCCAGGAGATGATGCACGGAGATCGCACCCGCTGACTGGCCCTGGGCGGTAACCCGAGATGGATCGCCGCCAAAACGCGTAATGTTGGACTTCACCCATCGAAGTGCTGCGACCTGATCCATCAATCCAAAAACGCCCGCGCCATCGTTCTCTGCATCAAGAGAAGGATGTGCGAGGAACCCGAACAGTCCTAAGCGATAGTTTATCGAGACGACAACCACGCCTTGACGGGCCAATTGATCCCCGCGATAAAGAGGGACTTCGCCCGATCCTTGAGCAAATCCACCTCCATGGATCCAAACCACCACAGGCAGATTAGCCCGCGCGTTCAACTTCGGTGTCCAGACATTCAGATAAAGGCAGTCCTCGCTAAATGGCGGGTCAGATAGATACTCCGCCGTCCAGGGAATGGCATCTGACGGCTTCCGCTGCGGTTGCGCGCAACTAGACGCAAATTTCGTTGCATCACGCACCCCCTGCCATGACGCAGGCGGGCGTGGCGAATGCCACCTCAGTTCGCCAACCGGAGGTGCAGCATAGGGTATCCCTTTGAAAACGGATACTCCCTGATTTGTTTCGCCACGCAACGCGCCATTGTCAATCTTTACCATGGTAGCGCCCGAAGCAGCCTGAACTGCCATCGCACACGCAAATATTGCGATCATCCTTTTAGGCATCACATCTCCTCCTTTTGAAAGTATTGGCTTGCTTCTCGCCGCGTCTGTGGTGCAATTCCGATGCGCTGATCTGTTACCCTCAACCTTTTGATGATCACGAGCCGATGAGCAAGCTGAAAGACATCGACGGGTTGTTCAATTGACGTCATTTCGACCGCGAAGTGATCATCCTTTGCGTGCGGTAGTACTTGCGCTACAAGCTGAGCTTTCGAGATCTCGCGGAAATGATGGCGGAACGCGGTCTTTCCCTGGTCCGCACGACGATCATGCGCTGGGTGAAGCGCTACACGCCGGAGTTCGTCAAACGCTGGAATCGGTTCGCCGTAGCGGCCGGTCAGTCGTGGCGCGTTGACGAAACCCGTGTCAGGGTCCGTGGCAAATGGACCTATCTTTAGCGCGCAGTTGACCGAGCGGGAAAGACGATCGATTTCCGCCTCCGTACCAGGCGCGATGTGGCTGCCGCCAAGGTGTTCTTTGTGAAGGCGATCAAAACTCAAGGGCGTGCTCCTGCGACGATTGCCCTGGACGGCTGCGCGGCATCGCATCGAGTCGTCCGCGAAATGAAGACCGACGAGTCACTGCCCCGACGAACGAAATTGCGGTCCTCGAAATACCTGAACAATCTGATAGAGCAAGATATCCGGGAGACGGCCGGCTTCTCACCCGCCCACCGAATTTGCACCACAACCGCTGTGAGACCCCGACGGCAACCACCTCTCTCAATGCCTAAAAAGTTGACAACACGACCGCGCCTCGACTTCCCAGCTTCGTGAAACTCCGCAAGAATCTGTACGTTACGCCATGGCCATTCAGGACGTTGGCGCCCGACTGTGTCGCCGCTAAAATCGCCTCGCCCAAGGCGCCTGATATCGAACCGCATGCCACCAAAGTCCCGGTCGCGACGCCAGCTTTGCCGACATACAGGGCGAAGGTGCCGAACTGCTCTCGGACCATAAAAAGACTGCCATCTCCGTCCAGAGCGATTTCCAGATACTCGGACAACGTGGCCATTGCCTCTGTTGTTGAAGCATCAGTGTGTTCAGGCATCACTCGGTCACCTTGAGAGAGCTCATTACGTTGTGCGCTACCTGGCGAGAACCCGGGCGTCATGCCGAAGCCGAGCCACAGGCGAAATACCGCGAGCGAGACGAAATTCCACGACAGACTGGTGGCTGCCGCACCGGCGGTGAACCAGGCAAGCGTAATTAGCAGCGGGATCTTGCGGCCGATCCTGTCGCTCAGGCCGCCGCACGTGAGCCCACCTATCCAGCGCACGCCATAGGTCGCGGCAGCAGAAGGGAGGCTGTGGAGAGGGCGACATTGAACGTGTTCGCGACGTCTTTCAGGACGAACGTGATGGCGGGAAAGTCGAGCGCGTCGTTGACCCCGTCTCCCCACGCAGCGACGAGTACACGCCACTGCGCGCTGGTGATTTCTTGATACCAGCGCTTCGTAGCTTGTCGATTCTGAGTGATGTCCGGGGACATTGTCTCTCCCTGTGCAGATGTGGCGTTGCGGTTAATGTAACCGGTCTCATAACTTGTGATCAAGAGGTTCAGCGCCAAATTGTCACGAACTAGGGAATATACCTAAACGTCTGTATTTACGATAAAAAATGAAGGAAAAATGATAAAAAGTGATTCATCGAAAAATTGAAACCGATTTCAATCTGGTCTGCGAGGGGATCCTGAGTGGGTTCGGGCCTGCGGGTGTTATGTGCAGGGCGGGCCGCTCATCAACGACGTTGCGCGATACGAAGCGGTGCCGGACTGATAGCCGACACCGTGATTTCTACCGGGTTCTTCCTTAACCGATAGCGTTGAGTGAAGTGCTGCTACAGGCATTTGCAAAATGGATTCTTCACGAGCCTCAGGGCTTGGTGCCTTGAAGGCGCGCCTGACTTATCCGCCATCGATCACACCCACAACCGGTACACCCAGAACGATTCGTCCTCTTTGAATCGCCGGGCGAATTCGCTGGGAGAAAAACCCGTGCTGCGTTTTACGGCGCGGCTGAGATGAGCCTGGTCGGCAAAGCCCTCGTCGTGCGCGATCGCCGCCCAATCCAGTGCGTGGCCGGCTTCGGATTGCGCACGCGCATTGAAGAACACGCTTTCCGTTTTGACGAGCGCTTGCCACTCGCGCAACGAGCGCCCGCTATACGCCTTGATACGCCGCTCCACGTGACGTGGGCTATGAGAGCGCCGCCATTCATGAGCTTGCCAGGCAAGCCGCTTGACCCAGTAACGACCCGCTTCGCGCAGCGACGGCAGAATCGGGCTGGCGCGGTTGACGACGCGCCATCTCGTCGTGAGGTGATGCTGGAGTGCGGCAAGTGCTGCCTCGTCGCTGTCCGAAGCCAGCAGTTCATCGAAAAGCGCGTGCCACTCGTCTCCGAGCAACGCCTTTGCGTCAACGATCACGTCCTGGATCGCGGACAGCTCGATGTCGAAGAGCGCCTGTGCGGCGTGCGCCTCGAAGCAGATCATTCCGGCGCGGCCGCTCGTTTGCGCCCAGCACGTGGAAGGATATGAATGGCTGCCCGAAAGCACGAGCGCCGAATTGAACGGACGCCAGATAAGGCCGCTATCCGTCTGCTCGATACGTCCCGCTTCGACGTCCTGGAACCACGTCAGGTTCACCGTAGGCGTGGCGGGGAAATGCGTCAGACGTTGCGCGTCGTTCAAGGCAAAGCCGCGCGTGTCGCGGCAGAGAACGGCGATAACCGCGCCTTGCAGACCCGGCGGCGCGAGGTGAAGGCGCGTGTGCGGACGCCGGTTGCCCTGCGAAACCCATGGCGCTCGTGCCCGCGGATCGGGACACGTCGAAAGGATAGGCAAGGGCATTGCGTTCATAGCCGCGCAGTATAGGTAAGCTGAATTAGACTGTCGATGTCGTTTGCGTTCAAGCATTGGCGCGGCGACAGGTCCATGATTCGGACAGCCACTGTATTGTTCGAATCCATGCTTATCTAACTCTCCCGACATCATGAACTCGCCATCTCCGCGTCAATGCCCGTTGCATCGGAACCCGTCGCCCGTGACGTCCACTGGCGGCTCACCCGGAGCATGGCCGCCGGGTCCACCGGCCGGTCTCACGGGTTTGCGTCTGCTGGCCACCATGTCGCGCGATTTGCCGCGTGCCTTGGCCACGTGGCAAAAGCAGTATGGCGACATCGTGCATCTGCGCCTCTGGCGAGAACATGATGTGGTCGTGGCCGATCCGCAACTCGCGCGCGAGTTGCTCGTGTCCCATCACGATGCGCTGGTTCGCTGGGAGCGCGGCATTCGCGTCTTTTCGCAGGTACACGGGCATAGCGTGCTGACTTCCGAGGGAGAGGCCTGGCGTAGCCGCCGTCATGCGCTGGTACCCAGTTTTTCTCCCAAAGCCGTACAAGGTTTTTCGCCGACGATCGTCGAGGCCGCGACGCAGGCATTCTCGACATGGCCAGGAGAAGACGCCAACTGGCCAATAGAAACCGCGCTCACGATGCTGACCATGGAGGTGATTCTCCAGATGGTCTTCTCGAGCAGCATCGGCGAGGACGTGCGCGTGGCCGAGCAGGCCATACGCGTGACGAGCGCGGCGGCCAACGCGGAGTTCTACTGGCCGGCAAGCATGCCGGACTGGATGCCCTGGAAGCGCAGGAAACGGCAGGCGCTAAAGAGTCTGAAGGCGCTGATCGAGCGGCATTTGCAAAGCCGTCTGAATTTACCTCGTGATGCGTGGCCGGACGATCTGCTCACTCGTCTCCTGCAATCCGGCGACGATGGGGCCGCGTTGTCGCTGCAAAACGTGCGCGACGAGTGCATGACTATTTTTCTCGCCGGGCACGAGACCACGGCCGCGACACTGGTGTGGTGGGTATGGTGCATGGCCGCGAATCCGGCATCGCAATGCGCCGCGCGCGATGAAGTTCAGCGCGTATTGCAAGGCCGCGCTCCCACGGCTGAAACGCTGCCGGCGCTTGGTTATCTGACGCAAACGATCAAGGAGACGCTGAGGCTTTATCCGGTCGCGCCGCTGCTCATCAGCCGTCGTGCCACGCGTGCGGTGCAACTGGGCAACTGGACATTCCCTGCGCGAACGCTGTTCATGATCCCCGTGCATCTGATGCATCACGACCCGCGCTGGTTTCCTGATCCTCAAGCGTTTCAGCCCGCGCGTTTCGCGTCCGACGCGCCGGAAGTGCCGCGCGGCGCATATATTCCGTTTGGGGTGGGGCCGCGTGTGTGCCTGGGGCAGCATCTGGCAATGAGCGAGATGACGGTGATCGCCGCCATGTTGCTGCAGCGTTTCGCGTTATCGGTCCCGCAAGGCGCGGCGCCGCCACGGCCCGTAATCAACCTGACCCTGCGGCCGGAGCAACCGATGCATCTGGCAATCGCATCGGTCGGTGCATAGGCCACTTGAACGGCGTGTGCAAGTACTCCGTATTGAGCGGAGCAACTCGCTCATCGATTCACGAGTCCTTTCACTGGAAATGTTTGTACCAGTCCAGAATATGATTTCGCGCCAGCGACGCGCCGCCGATCGAGTCGCGTCGCCAGTACATATCGAGTATCTCGCGATGATCCTGGTGCGCCTTTTCGCGGCCACCCGCCGAGACGATCTTCGAGCGATAGCGGCTGCTGTTTTTTAAAAGAAGCTCGACGGTCGCGACCGCGCGTTTGCGGCCTGACGGCTCGCACAAAGCGACGTGGAAGCGGCAGTTCAGGTTGGCAAGCCCGCTCATGTCTGAATCGGGAATGGAAGGGAACTCGTCCAGGATGGCGCCGATTTTGCGTATCTGCGCATCGCTGCACTGCTCGATTGCCAGCCGTATCAGGTTCGGTTCGATCCACAGCCGCAAGTCGAGCAAGTCGCGCAGATCATCGGACGATAGTTCGGAAACGCATGCCCGATGATGAGGAAGCAGCGTCACAAGCCCTTCGGCGGCGAGGTGGCGCAGCGCTTCACGAACGGGAATGCGGCTCACCCCCATTTCATTGGCTATCACGTCTTGCCGCAGCACGGCGCCAGCCGGTATCGCTTCCGAGAGAATCCGTTCGCGGATGCGATCGACCACGCTGGCGGCGAGCGTGATGCGCGTCAACGGTTCAACCGGCGCGAAGCTCTTTTCCTCAAGTAACTCTTCCATGTCATCTTGCGCGTGCGCTTGATGTTCCACGTTCAGTCTCCCTTCTCTGGGCCGTCATCCGGGGCCGTTGATCGCTGCGTTTCAAGAATTGTAGTCGATGCGAGTCAGTGGCGTATACGGGATACGGTTTTGATGTCTCAAAATCGACTATTAAAGGTAATAAGGCTAAAAAAAGACAAAATATGACCGCTTATTGCGGGTAAACCACGCCAACAATCCTGATTGACACGGAAATTTTGCATATCCAGTATACGAAAAACGCCTGCTTCAGGGCCAATCCGAGAGGAGAGTTACCTTGCAAGTCGCTACTGTCAATTCGATTGGCCTGTCCAACGATCCGCTTCTGAAGCCGTTTGCGATCAAGGGCGTGACGTTCCGGAATCGGATCATGAGCACGAGCCACGCGTGCGGTCTGGAAAGCGACGGCATGCCCGTCGAGCGTTATCAGCGGTATCACGAAGAGAAAGCCAAAGGCGGACTGGCGCTGACGATGTTTGGCGGCTCGTCCAATGTCTCGCCGGATTCACCGAACGTCTTTCGCCAGTTGAATGTCGGCAGCGACGCCATCGTGGCGCACCTGCAGTCTTTCTCGGCGCGTATTCATCAGCACGACACGCGCTTGATGTGCCAGATCACCCATCTCGGGCGGCGCGGCGAATTCTGGGCATCGAACTGGCTGCCGACCATTGGCCCTTCTCCGTTGCGCGAGCCGCTACATCGAAACTTTCCCAAGGAGATGGATCGGCACGATATCGATCGCGTCGTCAAAGACTTCGGCGATGCGGCATGGCGTTGCAAGGAAGGCGGCATCGACGGCATCGAGGTCATGGCCGCCAGCCATCTGATCGGTCAATTCATGTCGCCCTCGACCAATCGAAGGACCGATTCCTTCGGCGGCTCCCTCGAAAATCGCTGCCGCTTCGCACGCATGGTGCTGGAAGAAGTTCGCCGCCGCGTCGGCGATGATTTTCTCGTCGGCATTCGCCACACGGTGGACGAAGGGACCGACGGCTGGCTGACGTTCGACGAATCGCTCGCGGCTATACATCTGCTGGAGCGGGACGGCCTGCTCGATTTCGTCAACGCCATTTATGGCCGGATGGACACCGACGTCGCGCTAACCACGCATAACATGCCGGGCATGGCCTCGCCGATTGCGCCGTGGCTCGAACGAGTGGGCAGTTTCAAGCGCGAAATCGGCGTGCCGGTATTCCATGCCGCGCGTATTTCCGACATCGCCACGGCGCGCCATGCCATTCGGGACGGCCTGCTCGATATGGTAGCCATGACGCGCGCGCACATTGCCGATCCTTATATCGTGCGCAAGCTGGAAGCGGGCGCCGAGCACTCGATCCGACCGTGCGTTGGCGCGACGCAGTGCCAGTCGCCGCTGCGGCCTGCCTGCATTCATAATCCGTCGAGCGGGCGAGAAGCGACGCTGCCTCATCAAATCGAGCGGTCTGCGCAAGCGGGGAAAAAAGTCGTGGTTATCGGTGGCGGGCCGGCGGGATTGGAAGCGGCGCGCGTGAGCGCGTCGCGGGGGCACCGCGTCGTGCTTTTCGAAGCCGGTCCGAAGCTGGGCGGACAGATATTGCTGGCCTCGCGCAGCGGTTGGCGGCGCGACCTCATCGGCATTGTCGACTGGCGCGCGCAGGAACTCGAACGGCTCGAAGTCTCCGTGCGTCTCGATACCTATGCAGACGACGAGGATGTACTTCGTGAGGATCCCGATGTTGTCGTCATCGCGACGGGCGGCACGCCGGATATGGAGTGGATTCCGGGCGCGGATCGTTGCACTTCCGTGTGGGACGTCCTGAGCGGTAACGTTCAGTTGAAGTCCGACGTCGTCATCTATGACGGAACAGGGCGCAATCCCGCTGCACAGGTCGCCGAGATGGCCGCGCTCGCCGGAAGCAAGGTGCGCTTTTTCTCTTCCGACGGCTTTCTCGCGCAGGAGTTGCCCTATGCCGAGCGGGTGATCTGGAAGAAGCGCTTCTACGAGCATGCCATTAGCCCGGTCTTCGACGTCGAGCTGACCGAAGTGTCCAACGCAGGCGGCCGTCTCGCAGGATCGTTTTTCAATATCTATACCGGCGATGTGCAGGTTATCGAGGCCGAGCAATTTATCATCGAACACGGAACGCTGCCATTCGACTCGCTCTACCACGAGTTGCGCGAGCACTCGTCGAATGATGGCGTGACCAGCCTGAATGAACTGCTGGCGGGCAAGCAACAGCCGAACGGCACGGGCGCCGGCAAGTTTCAATTGCACCGGATCGGCGATGCCGTCGCAAGCCGGAATATTCACGCAGCCATCCTCGACGCTGCGCGACTGTGTGGAGCGCTTTGATCGCGGCGCAAGCGCTCGCAACCCACCTGTACGTTTTATCGAAGAGGTGTCTCGATGCTCGACGTCATTGCACGACCGTTTCAGCACATCAGACTTCCGTTAGGACAGTGGGCGGATGCGCTGGTGACCTGGCTCGTGTTGAATTTCCGCTCCGTATTTCAGGAGATTCGTTATCCGGTGCAGTTTCTGCTCGACATGATCCAGCACCAGCTGAGTTCCGTGCATCCGTTCGTCCTGATCGGTGCGCTGATGCTGGTCGGCTGGCAAGTCGCCGGCGGACGGGCAGGAATCGTGATCGGCGTCTGCCTCTTCGCTTTGGGGGCGATAGGCGCATGGGCCGATGCGATGGATACGCTTTCCATTGTCTTCACCGCGATCGTGCTCTGCGCCATGATCGGCATTCCCGTCGGTGTCGTGGCCGGACTCAGCGCGCGATTCAATGCCTGCCTGCGCGTGTTGCTCGACTTCATGCAGAGCATTCCGTCGTTCGTCTATCTGGTTCCTGTCGTGATGCTGTTCGGCATCGGCAATGTTTCGGGGGTACTGGTGACCGTGATCTACGCGATTTCGCCGATCATCCGGCTGACGAGCCTCGGCATCCGCCAGGTGAGACCCGACGTGCTCGAGGCCGGACATGCGTTTGGTTGCTCCCCGCTCAAGATTCTCTTTCGCGTGCGCCTGCCGCTGGCGCGGCCAACCATCATGGCCGGCGTGAACCAGACCGTGATGCTCGCATTGTCGATGGCGGTCGTGGCGGCAATGATCTCCGTCGCCGGGCTCGGGCAGATGGTCTTGCGCGGCATCGGTCAGCTCGACGTCGCGACGGCGACGACGGGCGGTGTCGGTATCGTGCTCCTTGCGATCACGATCGACCGCATCTCGCAGGGCCTCGGCATGTCGTTGCGCGACCACGGAATGCAGCGTTGGTGCGACAGAGGACCGCTCGGTATGTTGAACCGCATTGTCCGGCGTTTCCATCGCGGGAATCGGGATGTACCGCAACCACGAGATTCGCGGCCGGCATCATTGGTCGAGCGCGATGCGCAGACCTGAGCACCGCAACGCATCGCCAGCATTCGCGGTAATACCGCGAAAACGCGAACCATCAATAGGAGTATCCCAGGTGTCGACTCGAAATCATGATCCGCGTTTCAAAGAGAAGGCCGACTACTTGACGCAACTCGTCAAAGCACGCCGCACAGGCTACAGTCTCGACGCTCCGTTCTATTTGAGTCAGGACGTGTTCGACCTGGACATGCAACTGATCTTCGGGCGGCACTGGATTTTTGTCGGCGTCGAGGCCGCCATTCCCGAACCCGGCGATTACTTCCTCGCCGATTTCGGACCCTATTCGGTCGTAATAAGCCGAGGGGATGAACTCGAACTCACGGCTTTCCATAACGTATGCCGGCATCGCGGCGCGCGCATCCTGCACGAGCAGCAGGGCGCCTTCGCGAACATTGTGTGTCCGTATCACCAGTGGACATACTCGCCCACGGGCGATCTTCTCCATGCGGAACTGCATGGCGATGTCGACAAGGAATGTTTTCGCCTCAAGCCCGTACACATACGCAGTCTGGGCGGTCTGATTTTCGTCTGCATGGCCGACGAGCCGCCCGGCGATTTCGACGATCTCGTACGCGAGGTCGGTGCCTATGTCGAGCCGCACCGATTGCGCGACTGCAAGGTGGCTTATCAACTCGATATCGTGGAAGAGGGCAACTGGAAGCTCACGATGGAGAACAATCGCGAGTGCTACCACTGCCTCGGGCATCCCGAACTATTGCAGTCCACGTTCGGCGTGTTCGGATATACCGAAGACGACGAAAATCCGAGCCGGCGCGAGGCCGTTCGCGAACACGACGCCGCGCTCGCCGCATTGCGTGAGATCTGGACCCGGCACGGGCTGCCGTACGAACCGGTCGAACATCTCGACGATCGATCCACCGCCTTTCGCATTCAGCGGGTTCCGCTGACGGGGCCAGGGGAATCGATGACGATGGACGGCAAGGCGGCCTCGCGCCGCCTGCTGGCCGACTTTACCGAGGCCCGGCTGGGCCGGCTCCAGTTTCATCTTCAACCCAATTCGTGGCATCACCTGCAGGCGGATCATTCGATTCACTTTTCGGTTCTTCCGATCGACGAGGGCAAGACCCTGGTGCGTACGACCTGGCTCGTTCATCAAGACGCGGTCGAGGGGTGCGACTATGACCTCGAGAATCTGCTTCATGTCTGGAAGGCGACGAACGAGCAGGACAAGTTTTATGTCGGCTTGACGCAGCAAGGCGCGGTCAATCCGGCCTACGAACCGGGACCGTATGCACCATCGGAATGGCAGGTCGAAAAGTTTTGTAGTTGGTATATCGGGCGGCTTACTTCTCAACTGAACCGGCTTTAAGCACTCAATCGGGAGCAAACATGAATCACTCGAAAGGTCGTCGACAGTTCCTGATTCAAGGTGCAATCCTCACCGCCTCGTCATGGGGTGGGCAAAAGCTGTTCGCCGCCGAGTTGCCGGGGACCGGCGTGACGGTCAGGCCAACAGGCCTTACCACGCCGACGGCGCGATTCCAGAGCGTGATTGTCGAGATGGGGCTGCAACAGCTCGGATACACCGTGAAAGACTACGCGCCGGCGGACCCGGCGATCTTTCACGTCGCCGTCGCGCAGGGCGATGCCGATTTCTGCGCGCAGGAGTGGACGCCGCTCTATGAGTCCTATTACCAGAAAGTCGGCGGTGACACCTCGTGCGTGCGCATCGGTAGAACGGTGACGAACTGCGTATTCGGCTATTGCATCGACAGGAAGACGGCCGATAAATACCAGATCAACAACCTCGGTCAACTGAAGGACCCGAAACTGGCCAGGCTCTTCAACGCCACTGGCGCCGACGGCAAGGCAACGCTGGTGGCCGGCAATCCGGGCTGGGGCGCGGCGCGCGTTATCCAGCATCACATCGAATACTACGGACTGGGCGCGACCGTCTCTCCCACGTTTGGAAACTACGATGCCCTGATGGCCGACGTCATGACGCGCTACAAGGCGGGAGAGCCGGTTCTGTACTACACATGGGTGCCGATGTGGGTCAGCAGCGTGTTGCAGCCCGGACGCGACGTGGTTTGGCTCAGCGTGCCGTCGCCCGACCCCGCCAATGGAAACAATAATAGCCGCCTGCCGGACGGCCGGGATACCGGATTCCCGATCTACGAAATGAAGGTGCTCGCGAATCGGGAATTCGTTCAGAAGAATCCCGCCGCGAAGAAGTGGTTCGAGCTGGTGACGATTCCGGCAGCCGACATTAGTGCCGAGAATCTTCTCATGCAACAAGGCCAGAACAAGATCGAGGATATTCGCGGGCATGCGAAGCATTGGATTGCGCAAAACCAGAAGCTGTTCGATTCGTGGATTCAGCAATCGATTGCGGCGGCGCATGCCTGAGATTCGAAGCCCAAGACCTGTTCGCTGATCGGCGTTTTATATCAGCGTTTTATGCGAGAGCCCATGATGCCAGAACCGTCCATTCTCCGGCCCGTCCATGCGAATGCGAAACCTGTTATACGGTCCACGCCATCTGCTGTTACGCAGCAGGGAGAAACCGTTATCGAGTGCCGCGACATCTGGAAATTGTATGGGCGCCGTGCAAAAGAAGCGCTGGCGTCGATAAAACGCGAGGGTATCGACAAGGACGAAGTGAAGCGCCGCTTCGACTGCGTGGTCGGTGTGGCTGGCGTCAGCTTCACGGTCAGCCGGGGGGAAACGCTGTGCATCATGGGCTTGTCCGGATGCGGTAAATCGACTTTGCTGCGCCACATTAACCGCCTGATCGATCCGACCGCTGGGGAAATCTGGATCGAAGGCGAGCAGACAGCCAACCTGAAAGCCAAACCGCTGCGGGAATTGCGCGCGAAGCGCTTTGGCATGGTGTTTCAGAACATGGCGCTCTGGCCGCATTTCACCGTTCTGGAGAACGTGCTGTTCGTTCTTCAGGGCCGGGGACTATCGCGCTCCGCACAACTGGATGCTGCTCGAAGCGCGCTCGCGGCGGTTCGACTGTCGGGCTGGGAACATCACTATCCGGATCAGTTGTCGGGCGGCATGCAGCAACGTGTCGGACTTGCCCGGGCACTCTCGACCGACCCGGACATCCTGCTGATGGACGAGCCTTTCAGCGCATTGGACCCCATCGTACGTCGCGAACTCGCCGAGCAGTTCGTCGAAGTCTCGCGCCGCCTCGGCAAGACCGCGGTTTTCATTACGCACGATCTCGATGAAGCGATTCGTATCGGTGACCGTGTCGCCGTTATGAAGGACGGGAAGATCGTTCAGATCGGCACGCCTTTCGACGTGGTCAACATGCCGGTCAACGACTACGTGAAGGATTTTGCAAAAGGCGTCGGGCGCCTGCAAGTTCTGACGGCGGGCGCGATGATGCGGCAGTTCACGAGCGGCTTGCCACATGACGTCTCGTCACATCGCAGCATCGATCTGGATGCGCGGCTGCCTCAGGTGCTGGACGCGTTCGGCGGCGACTCCCGACCTCTCGCCGTCATGCATGAGAAAGAGGTCGTCGGTGTTATCGACTATGCAACAGCACTGGCGGCGATCCGCTCAAAACTGGATTGATCGCTATCTCTTCGACTTGATTTTCAATCAGGCACACCCTGACGGGACATTCTCATGATCGTACTTGTCGCAGTGAAACGCGTGGTCGACTACAACGTGAAAGTCCGCGTGAAGTCCGATGGTACCGGCGTCGATATCGCGAATGTGAAGATGTCGATGAATCCATTCGACGAGATCGCGGTGGAAGAAGCGGTCAGACTGAAAGAAGCGGGAATGGCGACGGAAGTCGTTGCCGTTTCCGCCGGCAGTGCCCAGTCGCAGGAAACGCTGCGCACGGCGCTGGCGATCGGCGCCGATCGCGCGATCCTAATCGAATCCGGCGACGAGTTGCAGCCTCTCGCAGTCGCGAAGTTGCTGAAGGCACTTGTCGATCAGGAGCAGCCGCAACTGGTGATTCTCGGCAAGCAGGCTATTGACGACGATTCGAATCAAACGGGCCAGATGCTTGCCGCATTGGCCGGCATGCCGCAGGCGACATTCGCATCGAAGATCGTCATGGCCGACGGCAAGGCAACGGTCGCGCGCGAAATCGACGGGGGCGCCGAAACGCTGTCGCTGACTTTACCCGCCGTCGTGACGACCGATCTGCGTTTGAACGAGCCGCGCTACGTGACGTTGCCGAATATCATGAAGGCGAAGAAGAAGCCTTTGCAAACAATCAAACCGGAAGACCTGTCGGTCGATGTGCGTCCGCGCCTGAAGACGCTGAAAGTGGCGGAAGCGCCGCAGCGGTCCGCCGGCATCAAGGTGCCGGATGTGAAGACGCTGGTCGAGAAACTCAGAACGGAAGCGAAAATTCTGTAGGGGAAACGGCATCATGACAAATCTGGTTGTCCTCGAACATGACGGCGCCGGCATCAAGGCCGCGACACTCAATACGATTGCCGCCGCGAAGGCTATCGGCGGCGATATCGACGTACTCGTTGCCGGTTATAACGTGGCAGAGGTCGCGGGCGCTGCCGCGAAAATCGCTGGCGTTTCGAAGGTACTCGTGGCGGACGCACCGCAGCTTCAAGCGGGACTCGCGGAAAACATCGAAGCGACGGTGATGTCGATTGCGAAAACGTACTCGCACATACTCGCGCCCGCTACGGCATTCGGCAAGAATATCGCGCCACGTATCGCCGCAAAGCTCGATGTCGCGCAGATCAGCGAGATCACGGCCGTCGTTTCCGGCGATACGTTCGAGCGGCCCATCTACGCGGGCAATGCGATAGCGACGGTGCAATCGACCGATGCAATCAAGGTCGTCACGGTGCGTGCCACCGCTTTCGAGCCGGTCGAGCCTGAAGGCAACCATGCTTCGATCGAGAAGATTGACGTTGCGGCCGACGCCGGCACGTCACAGTTCGTGAGCCGGGTCATGACGCGGCTCGACCGGCCCGAGCTGACCAGTGCCGACATCATCGTTTCCGGTGGCCGCGGCCTTGGCAGCGGTGAAAACTACAGGCGCACGCTGGAGCCGCTGGCCGATCGACTCGGTGCGGCTCTTGGCGCATCGCGTGCGGCAGTCGATGCGGGGTATGTGCCCAACGATTATCAGGTCGGACAGACCGGCAAGATCGTCGCGCCGCAAGCCTATTTCGCGGTCGGCATCTCCGGTGCGATTCAACATCTGGCCGGCATGAAGGATTCGAAAATCATTGTCGCGATCAACAAGGACCCGGAGGCGCCGATCTTCGGCGTTGCCGATTACGGGATCGTGGGCGATCTGTTCGAGGTAGTACCGGAGCTGGTCGACGCGATCAAAGCCTGAGGCGGTGAATGTGGCCGGCCGCGCGACAGGCGGCCGACCGTCTCGCGCATTCGAACAGGAAGGCAGTCCTGAGATGAATTCCACGCAAATGGTATCCGCGTTCCAGACGGCCGACAGGTTGGTCGATGCAAAGACCTGGGAGACCGGCGCAAGATTGTGGAGCAGTTCCGAAGAGCAGGTGCTCAATTGCTGTCGTGTGACGCGGGAAACGCATGACGTGAACAGCTTTGAGTTTCAAACCGGCGACGGTTTGCCCGTGCGTTTTGAGCCGGGCCAGTTCCTGACGGTATCTGCCGTCGTGAACGGACAAGCGGTGCAGCGCTGCTATACCCTTTCTTCTCCCCCGACGCGCCCGTATCTGATTTCGATCACCGTCAAGCGGGTGCCGGGCGGTGTCATGTCCAACTGGCTTCACGACAACATGCGGCCGGGGGGCCAGTTGCGTGCGTTCGGGCCGTCCGGCGTATTTACGCCGACGGTAGCGTCCGCGCCGAAATCGTTGTATCTGTCCGCGGGTTCCGGTGTGACGCCGCTGATGTCGATGACTCGCGCGAGTATCGACCTCGGGCTCGACCGCGATATCGCGTTCGTTCATAGCGCCAGGACGCCTGCCGATATCGTTTTTCGCGAGGAATTGCATCGGCTCGCGACGCTATCGCCACGTCTTCGTCTTTTCTTCGTTTGCGAGGGCATCGGAGAAGAACAGGACTGGACGGGCGCGACGGGGCGACTGAGTTTGCCGCAACTCGCGCAATGGCTGCCCGACTTCAAGGAACGCGAGGTCTTCACCTGCGGCCCTGCCGGCTATATGAGTGCGGTACGGCACATGCTGCGCGAGGGCGGTCACGACCCGGTGCGGTATCACCAGGAGAGCTTCGATATTAGCGAAGGGGCTGCATCTGCGCCGGTATTTGAGCCTGTATCTGAGCCCGCACCCGAGTCCGTGCCTTCCGAAAGCTCTGTCGAGCAGGACACTTTCACCGTGAGACTGTCCCGCTCTTCGAGATCTTTTACGATGCACGCGTCCGAAACGGTATTGGCCGCGGCGAAGAAGAACGGCGTGATGATTCCATCGTCCTGTAGTCAGGGGCTTTGCGGCACCTGCAAGACAAAACTGCTCGACGGCACCGTCGATATGAAACACAACGGCGGCATTCGCGAACGGGAGATTCAGAAAGGGTTCCGTCTGCTGTGTTGCAGCCGGCCCACGTCGGACCTCGTTCTCGAGTTGTGAGATCGCAAACGCGCCTTGACACCTGGACTGACACCCGCATTGACGTTGTACGGCTTCGAAACCGTGAACGGTTTGGCACACCCAACTGGGAGGCACTATGTCAGGAAATCGTGGAGTTGTTTATATCGGACCGGGGAAAGTCGAGGTTCAGAACATCGCATTCCCCGAATTGATCGACCCGGCCGGTCGCAAGGCCAATCATGGCGTCATTCTGCGTGTCGTCGCGACCAATATCTGCGGCTCTGACCAGCATATGGTTCGTGGACGGACAACGGCACCGGCCGGCCTCGTCCTCGGCCATGAAATTACCGGCGAGGTGATCGAGGTCGGCTCGGATGTCGTGACCCTGCAGAAGGGCGATCTGGTGTCCGTGCCGTTCAATGTGGCATGCGGCCGCTGTCCGATGTGCAAGTCGCAGAACACCGGTGTCTGCCTCACGGTGAATCCCGCGCGTGCCGGCGGGGCCTATGGCTATGTCGACATGGGCGGCTGGATTGGCGGCCAGGCCGAGTTCGTGATGGTGCCGTTCGCCGACTTCAATCTGTTGAAGTTCCCCGACCGCGACCGGGCTATGGCGAAAATCCGCGACCTCACCTGTCTCTCCGACATTCTTCCCACGGGCTATCACGGCGCCGTCACCGCGGGCGTGGGCCCGGGGGCCAGTGTGTATGTGGCGGGCGCGGGGCCGGTGGGCCTGGCCGCGGCGGCTTCGGCGCGTCTTCTCGGCGCGGCGGTGACGATTATCGGAGATGTGAATCCGGTGCGGCTCGCACATGCACGGCGCGTCGGGTTCGAAACCGTCGACCTCTCGAAGGACGCTTCATTGGCGGACCAGATCGCCGGGCTGGTCGGCGAGCCCGAGGTGGATTGCGCGATCGACTGCGTCGGCTTCGAGGCACGAGGCCACGGTCATGCGGGTTCGCAGGTCGAGGCGCCCGCCACCGTGCTCAATTCGCTGATGGAAGTCACGAGAGTCGCGGGGAACATAGGCATCCCAGGTTTGTACGTCACCGACGACCCGGGTGCCGTCGATGCCGCTGCGCGGCAAGGCAGTCTGTCCGTGAGATTGGGCTTGGGCTGGGCGAAATCGCACTCGTTCTTTACGGGGCAGACTCCGGTCATGAAATACAACCGGAATCTGATGCGGGCAATCTTGTGGGACCGCCTGAACATTGCCGAGGTCGTCAACGTCACGGTCATCAAGCTCGATGATGCGCCGTCCGGTTATGCCGAATTCGACTCGGGGGTGCCGAAGAAATTCGTCATCGATCCGCACGACAGTCTGAAGGCGGCTGCATAAGGACTACCTGAGACTACCTGAGGCAGCGCTTGACAGCCATGCAGGCATGACCGGAAACGAGGGGGCGCGAGCGCGTATAAAGCACGCTCGCGCCCCTCTCGTTTCGCCCAAACCTTAGCGATACACCGGGAAACGCTGGGTCAACTCGGCGACCTGCCCACGCACGCGCTCGATCGTTGCCGCATCTTCCGGGTTATCCAGCACGTCGGCGATCAGGTTGCCGACCTGCTCGGCTTCCTTCACGCCGAAGC
>NZ_VWWM01000076.1:0-32706 GCF_011752945.1 Paraburkholderia sp. Cy-641 | reverse complement strand
CGCCGCCGCTGGCGGCGGTCGCCGCCAACGTCGCGACCGGCGCCGACGCGCTGATGACGGGCGGCGAGCGCGCGCGGCTCAACGCGCTGTGGCAGGCGAATGTGGCGCAGCTGTGCCGGCAGGCGCTCGACGGCCGCTATCCGCTCGTGCGCGGGTCCACGCGCGATGCCGCGCCCGACGATTTCGGCCGCCTGCTCGGCCCGGGCGGTTTGATCGACGATTTCTTCCAGAAGAACCTGGCGATGCTGGTCGATATGTCGGGGCCGCAATGGCGCTGGCGCAGCGGCGCCGAGACGCTCGGCATCCCCGTCGAAGTGCTCGGCCAGTTCCAGCGGGCGGCGCAGATTCGCGATGCGTTCTTCCGCGCGGGCGGGCGCGACGTGTCGGTGCGCTTCGAGGTGAAGCCGCTGACGATCGATCCGTCGATCACGCAGTTCACGCTCGACATCGACGGGCAGCAGATGATCGTCAAACCCGACACGCCGCAGTCGATGGTGTTCCAGTGGCCGAGCGGCAAGGGCACCGGCCAGGCGCACGTCGAGTTCACGCCGGCGGGCAACGCGCCGGCGGCGCGGGCCGACGGACCGTGGGCTCTGCTGCATCTGATGGACGACGCCCATCTGCAACCGACTTCGCAGCCCGACCGCTTCCGGTTGAGTTTCGAATCGGATGGCCGGCGCGCGGCCTTCGAACTCTCGGCCAGCAGTATCGTGAACCCGTTCCGCCGCGCCGCGCTCGAGCAGTTCCGCTGTCTGGACCGGTTATGAGCGAGGACTCATCGGCCGCGCCCGGTTTTTTCGGCAAGGTGCGCACGCATGGCGATTTCGTCGCGCGCCGCTTGCCGGCGGAGTTCATGATGCCGTGGGACGAGGGCTTGCAGAACGGCATGCTGCTCGGGCGGCAGCGCTTCGGCGCGCAGTGGCTGCCGTTGTATCTGAACGCGCCCGTGTGGTGTTTCGCGCTGGCGGCGGGCCCGTATGGCCCGCATGCCTGGGCGGGCGTGCTGACGCCGGGGGTGGACCGGGTGGGGCGCTATTTTCCGTTCACGATCGCGCAGGCCATCGAGGCCGCCGAACTCGAACGACGGCTGGCCGATGCACAGGCCTGGTATGACCGGCTGGTGGCATTGGCCCTGTCGACCCTCGCGCCGGAGTTCACGCTCGATGGTTTCGACGCGGCGGTGCGCGCCGAGCGCTGGTGCAACGAGGGGCGCGAAGCGATGCCATGGCGGCTGGCCATACCCGATGCATCCGATGCATCCGACGGCTTCGCCGCGCTGCTGGTCGAAACCGTCGCTGCGGGACGGAGCCTCTGGTGGAGCGACGGATCGCCGGCCGTGGCGCCGTCCGCGCGACGGTGCGCGGGCGCGACGAGCGGCGCGCAGTTCGCGAGTCTGCTCGACGCCGGCAGGGATGAATGGGACATGGTGACTGCATTGATTGCGCACGCGGGTGCGTAGCGATGGCATGGCCGCGTCGGCCTGGGTTGGGTGACGGGTTTCAAATTGGCTTCCCGTCATTCGTCTTTGAAGGATGAAGCTGCCCCGCAACGGGGTCCGTCCATGTTCGCCGACGGTCCGCGACGAGGCGCTGGCGGCCTCGCGGTCCGATGGCCGGTCAATTCCGCGGAGATTTCCGTATGTCACGCCTGACACATTCTGCTTCCGGAACCCGCGCGCGAGGCGCGGTTCTGGTTGCCGCGCTGTGCGCCTTGTCCTCGCTGTGCGCGGCCGCGCGAGCCGCCGAACCGGTGATGAAAGAGCAGGACATCAACGAGCAGTCGGTCACGCGGGCGCTCGAACCCGCGCAGTCCGGCGGGCCCGACGACAACATCGTGACGCGCGGCTTCGTGCTGTCGAACAAGCCGCCCTCGGGCGCGCCGCGGCCCGCGCCGGCGAAAACGCCTTCCGCGCAAATCCTCATCACGTTCGCCACCAATTCGGCCACGCTCACCGATAGCGCGAAGGCCGCGCTCGACAAGGTCGCCGGTGCCTTGCAGTCCGAGAAGCTCGCGGCCTACCGGTTTCGCGTCGAAGGGCATGCCGATCCGCGCGGTTCGGCAGATGCCAATATGAAGCTCTCGGAAGACCGTGCCGCCGCGGTGGTCGAATACCTGACGCAGAAAGACGGCATCGCCTCCGAGCGGCTGTCGTCGGTCGGCAAGGGGTCCGCCGATCCGCTGAACCGGCGCAATCCGACGGCGCCCGAGAACCGCCGCGTGACGATCGTCACGGTCACGGATTAGACACTGTCGGGAGGCCGCCGATGACGCGCTATCGCGGGTATTGCGCCCTCGCGAGACGGGCGGCGCTGCTGTTCGTGACGTTCGCCGCGTTCGCGCTTGCCGTGGACATGCACGCGCCGGCGCGTGCCGCCGATGGCCCGGACGGATCAGGCGAGTCGAGCGGATCGAACGCAGCGGGCGCGCGCTCATGGCCCGCGCTCGCCGTCGATGGCGACACCGGGGCCATCCGTCTGCCGCTGGGCCAGCTCGAAGCCGCGCTGGTGTCCGATGCGCGTCTGCAATTGTTCACCGTGACGGATCAGCCCGGACTCCATGTGATGCAGGCCGCCAGCCTCGCGCAGCAGGGCGCCATGTTTTCGCGCGTGGTGGCCTTGCTCGAGAGGCGCGACATGCCGCGCGACCGCGTGGTGTCGGCGGCGGCGCTGGTGGCTCACGCGCGGCGCTTCGGCGCCGATCCGGCGGGACTGACGGCGGGCAACAACTTCAGCACCGTCGAGCTGACGCATTTTTTCGAACTCGCGCGCGAGCAGGGCGTGGTGCTGAATCAGGGCGAGCGTACCTTGCAGGCGATTCTGGTGCGATGGCGTTTGATCCGCGAGGAGCAGGGCGTCTGGAAAGCGGCGAGTCCGCGCGATTTTCTGATCACGATTCCGGGGCTCGGTCCCGCACCGGGCGGCGAGACGATCAACGCCGCGGTCAGGGCGGCAATCCTCAGTCACGAACTGGGGCATTGGCAGTACTTCTCGAATAATGCCTACGCGCACGCATGCCGTTCGTTCTGGTGGCGGGAATTGAGCTACGAGGAACGCGCGGAGTTGACCCGGCAACTGGCGAACCTCGGCTACGATCCGAGCGACCGCATCGTGATCGACGAGATGCAGGCGTATTTGCTGCATACCCCCGCGGCTTATATGCCGATCGTCGATACGCCGGGGCCGGATGGCATCGACGTCGGCAAGGTGCGGCGGCGCTTGCAGGAGCGGGTGGCGCAAGGGGGCGAGTAAGAGGGTAAAAGCGGGGGAGTAAAAAAACGGGGAAGCAAAAGCGGGGGAGCAGAAGCGGCACGGGAGAGTAGCAACACGCCGCCGGCGCGCGGAGCGCGCGAGCAGTGCGATCCGCAAGGCCGGACCTCTCGCGACGATTGTTATGGAGTACAGCACATGGCAAGCGACACTTTTACCGCCGACGATTTCGTCGATCGATACATGAACCTCCAGGCCGGCAGCAGCGAATGGCCGACGAGCGTGTCGTTGAACAAGTACATGATCGGCGCGGACTATTCGAGCCCGAAAGCGCAGGCGCGCGCGGCGGTGCGAACGGCGGCGCTCAAGAAGCATCTCGGGCCGAAGGACAGCGCATTTGCGCGGGCCAATTGCGGCAAAGTTTCGCCGGACGACTGCGAGCATATTCTGACGCTCGCGGTCGACTCGGGCACGGTCCAGCCCGAGAATATCCAGGTATGGGCCGACCGGAATCTCGGCGTGGATTGCACGGGCTTCGTCGTGGCCTTTTACGACGCGCTCGGGATCATGGATATCGAGCGATATAGCGGCGGCGCGAGTTGCTTTACCTTTATCAACAAGGCCAAACATAACCATCGGCCGCCGGGCGAGAGCCCGCTGATCTGGGAGCTCGACGACGTGCAGCCGAGCGACATGATTCTATGGATGAACGATGCACAGGTGGAAACGCGGTCGCCGGGGCACATCGCGCTGATCTACGACGTCGATTGTCAGCAGGGCATTCTTTATACGGCGGAGTCGAATGGCGCCGATGACGGCGAAGGACACTACGGCCCGAAAATTTCAGAGCGCATCTGGAACGGCCGCAACAAGGATCGTGGGCCGCATTATCTGCAACTGGGCAAGTCTGACAAGGTCATTATCGTCCGCCCGCCGCCGATGTTCGGCTAGGCGGGAAGACCGCCGCGCCGTTCATGTTTGCGTGAGCGCTTTTTGCGTGCGGGCCGCCGGGTTCGGCGGCCACGCTACGCGGCACCGCTCATGTTTCGCCGCTTATTATGTGGCACCGTTCTGGCGCTTGACCGCCTTGGTGACCTCGTCGCGCAGCGTGAGGGTCATGCCGGTGATGATGTAGAAGCCGTTGCGCCATTCCGGGTCCAGCGCCTGCGTCGCGTCGATTTGCGCCTGGGCCCGTTCGGTCGCGGTGCCGCCTCGCGCGCTGACGCGTTCGTAATGGCAGGCGGTAAAGAACAGCATGCCATTGGTTGCACGGGCGACGATGCGCCGCGCGCCGCGATTGCGCACACCCGGCGTGGCGACCGTGTACTCGAGATACTTGCCGTTGGGGAGATCGCCGAAGCGGTTGCCGAACGACGAGCCGTCTTTCCCCGGATAAGGAAAGGGCCCATCCGAAATGATCAGGTCGATCGTGCGGCGGGCTTCGGGGGGCAGGCAATCATAGTCGATCGAAAAAAGCGCGTTCCCCATGTTGCCGCCTCGTCCGAGCATGCCTTGCTTGCGCATGCCTTGCTCTTCGAGTGCATGATCGTAGTGGGTCGTGGTGACGGGTCCGGGCATGGGCCTGATCCTCGCATGAAGGGCACAGTGGCGAAAGATGGATTGACATAGGGAAGACGATTCGTAAGTAGAAATTTTGAAGACGTTCGAGGCGCAAGATGCGCGGTGTCGTCAACGATTCGGGTTCGCCGTTTTTTTTGCCGTTTTTCTGCCTGCTTTTCTGCCTGCTTCCTGCGTTGTCTTTTGCGCGGCCTCTTGCGCCGTTTCGGCCATCCTGGTGGTCTCCTCGAAACGCCGGTTCGCTTCGGCCACTTCCGCGCGAAAGCGCTGCAACGCGCTCAGCGCGAGATCGGGCGGCGTGAGCGCGGCCCATAGCACGTCGATCAACTGATCCGCGGTCGCGTCGATATCGATCTGCCGGTTCGTCAGCGTCGCGTCCCACAGCACGTGCTCCATCGGGCCGAATACCATCGAGCGCAGCAGGCGCAGCGGCATGTCCGCGCGAATCTGTCCGCTTTGCTGGCCCTCGGCGAGCACGCGCATCAGCGGTGCGGTGTAGCGGCGCTGCAATTCGGTCAGCGCTTCGCTCAACTCGTGATGACGCGCGCGGCCTTCGGACAGCACGAGCGCGCACAGGTCCGTGCCGTTCACGAGCATCAGCCGCACATGCATGCGCACGATGAACGCGAACTGCTGGCGCACGCTGCCGTCGCGCGGCAAGCCCGCTTCGATCGCCTCGATGATCTCGTCGTACCAGTCGCCGATCACGCGCGCGCAGAGTTCGCGCTTGCCGCGAAAATAGCTGAACACGGTTGCCTCGGAAATGCCGAGGCGCTGCGCGATTTCGGCGGTCGTCGCGCGCTCGTAGCCTTTGGCGGCGAACACGTCGCGCCCGGCCTGAAGAATTTCCTTCACGCGCTGTTGCGACTTGCGCCCGGCCGGCTCGCGGCGCGAGACGGGCAATCGGGTCTTTACGGCAGCGGTCATATGAGTCGGATTCAGATTTGTGACGCCGCTTGGCGCGGAAGATAAAGGGTTGATGCCTGATTGTCGCGATACTAGCACCTAATTGGCGCCCGATGCCGGTTCGTAAATTTCTGAGTAACGCTCAAAAATACCTATTGACGCATACGTCAATCTGGCGTGAAATGCGCGTTGATACGTTTGGGCGTGCGATGCGCGTGGTTTGGGCGTGCACAGCGCGAGCCGCGCCCGGCCGCCAATGAACTCAGGAGATACCGCAATGCGCAATCTGCCCGGTTTGCAGTTCCCGCTCGGCGAAGAAATCGAAATGCTGCGTGACAGCATCGCCTCGTTCGCCGCCAAAGAAATCGCGCCGCGCGCGGCGGAAATCGATCGCACCGATCAGTTCCCGATGGACCTGTGGCGCAAGTTCGGCGACCTCGGCGTGCTCGGCATGACCGTCGCCGAGGAATACGGCGGCGCGAACATGGGCTATACCGCGCATATGGTCGCGATGGAGGAGATTTCGCGCGCGTCGGCCTCGGTGGGTCTTTCTTACGGTGCGCATTCGAATCTGTGCGTGAACCAGATTCATCGCAACGGCACGGACGCGCAGAAGCGCCAGTATCTGCCGAAGCTCGTCTCGGGCGAACACGTCGGCGCGCTCGCGATGAGCGAGCCGAACGCGGGCTCGGACGTCGTCAGCATGAAGCTGCGCGCCGAGAAGAAGGGCGACCGCTATGTGCTCAACGGCACCAAGATGTGGATCACGAACGGTCCCGATTGCGACACGCTGGTGGTCTATGCGAAGACCGATCCCGAGGCGAATTCGCGCGGCATTACCGCGTTTATCGTCGAGAAGGGCATGCAGGGTTTCTCGGTCGCGCAGAAGCTCGACAAGCTCGGCATGCGCGGCTCGCATACGGGCGAACTCGTGTTTCAGGACGTCGAGGTGCCGGAAGAAAACATTCTCGGCCAGCTCAACGGTGGCGTGAAAGTGCTGATGAGCGGCCTCGACTACGAACGTGCGGTGCTCGCGGGCGGCCCGACCGGCATCATGGTCGCGGTGATGGACGCGGTCGTGCCGTATATCCACGACCGCAGGCAGTTCGGCCAGTCGATCGGCGAATTCCAGCTGATCCAGGGCAAGGTCGCCGATCTCTATACGACGCTGCAGGCCTGTCGCGCGTATCTGTACGCGGTGGGGCGCCAGCTCGACACGCTCGGTAGCGGGCACGTGCGCCAGGTGCGCAAGGACTGCGCGGGCGTGATTCTCTATACCGCCGAAAAAGCGACGTGGATGGCCGGCGAGGCGATCCAGATTCTCGGCGGCAATGGCTATATCAATGAGTATCCGGTCGGGCGTTTGTGGCGCGATGCGAAGCTCTATGAAATCGGCGCGGGCACGAGCGAGATTCGTCGCATGCTGATCGGGCGCGAGCTGTTTGCCGAGACTTTGTGACGCAAGTGCGCATGCGTTGCGGCGTCATGGCGTCGTGCGTTGTGGCGTGCTTGTTGGCCCATAAAGTCGGCCTAAAGTCGGCCCTAAAGTCGGCCCATAAAAAGCGGCAACCTGGAGTCACTTCATGCCGATCATCGAATCCAAGCTGAACCCGCGTTCCGACGACTTTCGCGCGAACGCGGCGGCGCTCGAAGCGCTCGTCGCCGATCTGCGCGCGAAGGTCGAACTGCTGGCGCAGGGCGGCGGCCAGGCCGCGCGCGACAAGCACACGAGCCGCGGCAAGCTGCTGCCGCGCGAGCGCATTGCGCAGCTGCTCGACCCGGGTACGCCGTTCCTCGAATTCTCGCAACTGGCCGCCTACGGCATGTACAACGACGACGCGCCGGGCGCGGGCGTCATCACCGGGATTGGCCGCGTTGCCGGGCAGGAGTGCGTGATCGTCTGCAACGACGCGACGGTCAAGGGCGGCACCTACTATCCGGTCACCGTCAAGAAGCATGTACGCGCGCAGGAAATCGCCAGCGAGAACCGCTTGCCGTGCGTGTATCTGGTCGATTCGGGCGGCGCGAATCTGCCGAATCAGGACGACGTGTTCCCCGATCGCGACCACTTCGGCCGCATCTTCTACAACCAGGCGAATCTGTCGGCGGCCGGCATTCCGCAGATCGCGGTCGTGATGGGTTCGTGCACGGCGGGCGGCGCCTACGTGCCGGCGATGAGCGACGAGTCGATCATCGTGAAGAACCAGGGGACGATTTTTCTCGGCGGCCCGCCGCTCGTGAAGGCGGCGACCGGCGAAGTGGTCAGCGCCGAGGACCTCGGCGGCGGCGACGTGCATACGCGTCTTTCGGGTGTCGTCGATCATCTCGCGCAGAACGACGCGCATGCGCTTGCGATCGCGCGCAGCATCGTCGGCAATCTGAATCGCGTGAAGCCGGTGCCGCTCGTGTTGCAGGAGCCGAAGCCGCCGCGTCATGACGTGAAGAGTATCTACGGCGTGATTCCGGTCGATACGAGAAAGCCTTTCGATATCCGCGAGGTAATTGCGCGCATCGTCGACGACTCGGCCTTCGACGAATTCAAGGCCCGCTACGGCACGACGCTCGTGTGCGGTTTCGCGCATATCTGGGGACATCCGGTCGGCATCGTCGCGAACAACGGCATCCTGTTTTCGGAGTCGGCGCTCAAGGGCACGCATTTCATCGAGCTGTGCTGCCAGCGCAAGATTCCGCTCGTGTTCCTGCAGAACATCACGGGCTTCATGGTCGGGCGCAAATACGAAAACGAAGGCATCGCGAGAAACGGCGCGAAGATGGTGACGGCCGTGGCGACGGCGAAGGTGCCGAAGTTCACGGTCATCATCGGCGGTTCGTTCGGCGCGGGCAACTACGGCATGTGCGGCCGCGCGTATTCGCCGCGTTTTCTGTGGATGTGGCCGAACGCGCGCATCTCGGTGATGGGCGGCGAGCAGGCCGCGTCGGTGCTGGCCACGGTCAAGCGCGACGGCATCGAGAGCCGGGGCGGCGCGTGGAGCGCCGAAGAGGAAGAGGCGTTCAAGCAGCCGATTCGCGAGCAATACGAGCATCAGGGGCACCCGTACTATGCAAGCGCGCGTCTGTGGGACGACGGCGTGATCGATCCGGCGCAAACGCGCGACGTGCTCGGTCTCGGCCTCTCGGCCGCGATGAACGCGCCGATCGAAGACACGCGCTTCGGCGTGTTCAGAATGTGATGTCGCGCCACGACGCGATGGTGCGGGAAAGCCCGGTAAAGGAGCACAACGCATGCAATACGAAACGCTGAAGTTCGAAGTGGCCGGCCAGGTCGCGACGCTCATGCTGAATCGCCCGGACGTGCGCAACGCGTTCAACGAAACGATGATCGCCGAACTGACCTCGGCATTCACCGCACTCGATGCGCGCGACGACGTGCGCGCGGTCGTGCTGGCCGCGAACGGCAAGGCGTTCTGCGCGGGCGCCGACCTGAACTGGATGAAGCAGATGGCCGGCTATTCGGACGACGAGAACCGCGCCGATGCGATGCGGCTCGCGAACATGCTGGCGGCCGTGTACCGCTGCAACAAGCCGGTGATCGCGCGCGTGCAGGGCGACGCCTACGCGGGCGGCATGGGCCTGATCTCGGCCTGCGATATCGTCGTCGCGGTGGACAGCGCGCATTTCTGCCTCTCCGAAGCGCGGCTCGGCCTGATTCCGGCCACGATCGCGCCCTACGTGATTCGCGCGCTCGGCGAGCAGGCGGCGCGGCGCTATTTCGTCACGGCCGAAGCGTTCGACTGCGCGACCGCGTGGCGTCTCGGTCTGGTCAGCGAAGCGGTGAGCGCGGCGCAACTCGACGCGAGCGTCGCGCAACTCGCGCAAACGCTGTGCGCGAACGGACCGCAAGCAGTGCGCGCCTGCAAGCGGCTCGTGCAGGACGTCGCGGGCCGCGAACTGAACGACGCGCTGATCGAAGACACCGCCGCGCGCATCGCGCGCACACGCGCCGGCGCGGAAGGCCGCGAAGGCATCGCGTCGTTCCTCGACAAGCGCGCGCCGTCCTGGCGCGGCTGACACAGCAACCCGGCGCCGAACCGCACACTTCATCGAGACACTCATGTTCAACAAGATCCTGATTGCCAACCGGGGCGAGATTGCCTGCCGCGTCGCCGCGACCTGCAAGCGGCTCGGCATCGCGAGCGTGGCCGTCTATTCCGACGCGGACGCCAACGCGAAACACGTCGCCGCCTGCGACGAAGCGGTGCATATCGGCGGCTCGACGGCGGCGGAAAGTTATCTGCGCATCGAGCGCATCATCGAGGCCGTGCGCGCGACCGGCGCGCAGGCCGTGCATCCGGGCTACGGTTTTTTGTCGGAGAACGAAGATTTCGCGCATGCCTGCGAAGCGGCCGGCATCGTCTTTATCGGGCCGCCGGTCGGGGCGATTGCCGCGATGGGTTCGAAGGCCGCCGCGAAAGCGCTGATGCACGCGGCCGCGGTGCCGCTCGTGCCCGGCTATCACGGCGACGATCAGGACCCGCGGCTCTTGCAGCGCGAAGCGGATGCGATCGGCTATCCGGTGCTGTTGAAGGCGAGCGCGGGCGGCGGCGGCAAGGGCATGCGCGTGGTCGAGCGCAGCGCGGATTTCGCGGCCGCATTGCTGTCGTGCAAGCGCGAGGCGGCGAGCAGTTTCGGCAACGATCGCGTGCTGATCGAAAAGTATCTGACGCGGCCGCGTCACGTCGAAGTGCAGGTGTTCGCGGACCGGCACGGCGGCGCGGTCTATCTGTTCGATCGCGACTGCTCGGTGCAGCGGCGTCATCAGAAGGTGCTCGAGGAAGCGCCGGCACCGGGTCTTGCCGCCGACATCAAACGCGCAATGGGCGAAGCGGCCGTGGCCGCCGCGCGCGCGGTCGACTACGTCGGCGCGGGCACGGTCGAATTCATCATGACCGGCAGCGGCGAGTTCTATTTCATGGAGATGAACACGCGCCTGCAGGTCGAGCATCCGGTCACGGAGATGGTGACGGGGCAGGACCTCGTCGAATGGCAATTGCGCGTGGCCGCGGGCGAGGCGCTGCCGCTCGCGCAGCCGCAACTGAAGCTCGACGGCCACGCGATCGAAGCGCGCATCTATGCCGAGCATCCGGCGCGCGGCTTCCTGCCGTCCACGGGCACGCTCAGGCATCTGCGCATGCCCGAGGGCGTCGAGTTCGCGATCGACGCGGCCGGTCTCGGCGAGCCTGGCCGCAAGGCGCCGGTGCGCATCGACAGCGGCGTGCGCGAGGGCGATACGATCACGCCGTTCTACGATCCGATGATCGCGAAGCTGATCGTGCACGGCGCGACGCGCGAGGAAGCATTGGCGCGTCTCGCGCGTGCGTTGCATGCGTGCGAGGTCGTCGGGCCGCATACGAACGTCGAGTTCCTGCAGCGCATCGTCGCGAGCGAGCCGTTCGCGAGCGGCGATCTCGACACGGGCTTGATCGAGCGTCATCACGATGCGCTGTTCGCGCCGGTAAAAAAGCCCTTCAGGGAAGCACTCGCGCTCGCCTGCGCGGCGCTGCTCACGCGCGAGGGCGGCATCGCGCACGGTGCGTCGCCGTGGGATGCGCTGTCGCATTGGCGGCTCAATAGCGGCTATACGCAGACGCTCGGCTGGCGCGCGCTCGACGACGGCGGCCAGCACGCAGGCAGCGAGGCGTTCACGGTCGGGTTCGCGCGCGACGGCGGCACGCAAACGCTCGAACACGACGGCGTGCGCGAAAGCTTTACGTGGTCGGCCGGCGCGGGCGCGCACGAATTCCGCGCGACGCTCGGCGACGCGCGCGTGACGGGCCGCGTGTTCGTCGACGGCGACACGTTCCATGTGTTCTGTTATGGCGAGGCGCTTGCGTTCGAATGGCAGAACCTGCTCGCGCATGCCGCCGACGCCGAAGGCGGCGAAGGACGTCTGACCGCGCCGATGCCGGGCAAGGTGATCGCGGTGCTGGTCGAGGCGGGAGCGGTGGTCGAGAAGGGCGCGCCGCTGATCGTCATGGAAGCGATGAAGATGGAGCACACGATCGGTGCGCCGGCGGCCGGCACGGTCGCCGAAGTGCTGTATGCGGTCGGCGATCAGGTGGACGATGGCGCGCAGCTTCTGGTGCTCGACGTGCAGCAGTAAGCGCGCACCTGGGAGAAACGCTTAAAGCAAGGCGAGTGTAAGAAGCGGCGCCGCGCGCTTCGCTTTCGCGCGGGCCGCTGCGTGCGGTGACACTGTGCCTAATGTCTGACCAAACGGAATTCGTCGAGATCGAGCCGTACCGATTCGGTCGGCACGAACTTCCATCTCTGCGCGGCAACCGAAAGAATTTCCTGCTGCGCATCCTCGAATGCGACGAGCAGGTCCTGCTTGCGCCGGCTCGCCGCGCCGCAGAACTTCACGAGCGCATCGGCGCTGACCTCGAAAATCTGCGCGCGATCGTCGCAGCACACGCGGAACGCGACTGTCGCGCATTCCGTGACACAGGGCCGGAACCCTTCATCGACATAGACCGACATGGCGAACTCCTTCGGACGCCTGAATCGACAGGATGACAAACCGCGCCTGCCTGGTCTGTGGGTGAACCGGCATTGACGGCGAAATGCCCGGCGCCGCGTTACGCGCGACGACCGGCTGCTAGTGAAAGATTGCCAGAAGCTGGCTCGGCGTGCAGAGCGCGCACAGCCGATTTTTGCTCAGAGGATGCTTAAAAAATTCGCCGTGAAGTGAGCGCTGAATCGCGCCCGCGCCATGCATGGGCCGCACATGGGCCACGGAGATGGCGCCCGGCATGATTTCGTTCGCACGGACTTCGGCAAACTTCATTCTGCGCCGAAGTCATTTCATTATGATTATTCGCGCGGCCGGTGCACAGGACGGTGTCACGACGGCGTCATGCTATGTCTGTTTTCGGTCAGGCTTCGGCACGGCGCGCGGTGGCCGTCCGCATCACCGCGCGAAAACGTCGGCCCGTTATCGGGCGGTTCGTTACAGGTTCTTCGCCGCAACGAGCGCGCGTCGTGCCCATTCCTCGTAGCCGAGCGCGGGGATGCGAAAGTCATTGGGCAGTTCGATGGAGACCGGCAGGCCGGCGGGCGTGCTCGACAACAACGCCTTCAGGTCGATGCCCCCTTCGCCCGGCAGCAAACGTTCGTGACGCGCGGTATGGATCACGCTGTCCATCGTCGGCGGAATGCCGGCCGGGCAATCGCATAGCTGGAGATAGTGCAGCAGATCGCCGGGTAGCGCCCGCAGGTCGTCGAGCGACGTATTGGAGCGTTCGAAGTGCACCGCGTCGATCAGGATGCCGGCATTGGCCGGCCGGCCCGCGAGCTTGACGATGCGCTGCGCGTCGGCGGCATTGCGGACCGTCGACCAGGGCATGAATTCCAGATCGGCATTGAGCCCGAACGGCCTGGCCGCCTCGCAGAACCTCGCATAGGAATCGGCGAGGCGCTGCTCGTCGGGATCGCCGCCACCGACGAGAATGCTGCGGGCGCCGAGTTCGGCCGCCGTTTCCAGAAAGCTGCTGTAGTGGTCGACCGAAAACGTTCCGTACAGCCACACGATCTCGACGTCGAATACCTGCACGCCGGTGTCGCGCATGCAGGCGAGCGTCTCGCGCAACATGTCGCGATCGTTCATCAGCGGGTAGGCCGGGGCGCCGGGCAGCGCGGGAATCAGGCGCAGGCCGACGCAGTCGTAGCCGGTGCGGGCGGCAACGCGTATCGCATCCGCGGGGGCGAGATGCAATACCGTGAGGTGGGCTAAGGAATACTGTCTTTCCATGATGTCCAGTCGATACCTGAAGTCTGCGAGGGTCGGCACGTGCCATGACGTAGCATGGCGCGATGCCACGCTACGCCACGCGATCGTGCCGGCTCAATCGGCTGCGTTCGTGATGGCCGCGCCGCGCGGCAGGAAGAGGAACAGCAAGGCGCCGAGGAACGTCGTGAACGCCAGCGCAACCGTGCCAAGGTCGGCGGAACCGAACAGCGATACCGTGATCGAGCGGATATTGGGCGCGAAGAACCCACCTAGGTTGCCGATCGCGTTGACGGCGGCAATGCCGGCGACGGCCGACATCCCGCCGAGATATTTGGTCAGCGACTGCCAGAAGATCGGCTGCGATCCATACAGGCCCGCGAGCGAGAAGCACAGCGCGGCCACCGCCAGCGTCGGCGAATGCGAGAGCGATCCGAGCAGGCCGATGGCGGCCGCCACGAGGCCGGCGGCGCCCCACCAGCGGCTGCGCTGGTATTTGTTGGCGAGCGAGGGCAATACCAGCACGGCGATCAGCGCGCAGAACCACGGCAATGCCACGATCACGCCGACCAGTGCGCCGGTGTTTTGTCCAATGAGCTTCGCGACCTGCGAGGGCATGAAAAACTGGATCACGGTATTGGTCATCACGATCAGAATGTACGTGATGATGAAGCGCAGCAGTCCGACGTCGCGCAGGCAGGCCAGTATGCTGTGCGGGCCCGCCGCGATCTTTTTGCGTTCCTCTTCCTCGATGGCCGCCGTCAGTGCGTTGCGTTCGCGCTGATCGAGCCACGGTGCGTTTTGCGGTTTGTCGCTGAGATAGAAAAACGCCCAGATGCCGACCACGACCGAGGCGAGCCCCTCGATGACGAACATCCACTGGTACGCCTCAAGACCGAGATGCGCACCGATGCCGAGAATCGCGCTGGAGATCGGCGCGCCGATGACGAACGAGAGCGGTGTGCCGCAATAGAACAGCGCGATGATCGGCAGACGCCATTTCGCCGGGAACCAGAAAGTCAGGAACAGGACCATGCCGGGGAAGAACCCGGCTTCGGCCGCGCCCAGCAGGAGCCGCTGGAGATAGAACGAGACGTTGCCGTTGATGAAGGCCGCGCCGGTGGAGATGATGCCCCAGGTGACCATGATCCGGCACATCCAGATCTTCGCGCCGAAACGGTTGAGGCCGAGATTGCTCGGTACTTCGAAGAGAAAATACGTGATGAAAAACAGCCCGGCGCCGAAGGCATAAGAGGCGTCGCTGATGCCCGTCGCGTCCTGCAGATGCGCTTTGGCGAAGCCGACGTTGACCCGGTCGATGAACGCGAGGACGAACATCAGCAGCAGGAACGGCACCAGCCTGTTTCTAGCCTTGACGACCGCGCGCTCGAGGGTTTGGGCCTGCTGCATCGCATCGTCGGCAAACGATCCGACATTGACGTCTGACATATGCTGTCTCCTGAATTGTCATGGGCCTGGGTGTGCGGCATGCCGCAGCGCAAGACCCGGCTCGCGACGCGGCATGGCCGTGCATCGGCATGGGCCTGGAATTAATGAGTCTTGCTAAAGGAAAAAACCAAGTCGTACGGCTCGAAGCGGCAGTCGTGACGCGTCAACGCCTGGGCGGCGTCGGTCGCCCGGTTCAGCGAGGCGTCGTCCAGTGCCTCGACCGCCATGACGCTGTTGAAGATGCCTTCCGTGCCCGTGCGCATCGACTTTTCGCGGGTGGCGATCGAGGTGGCATCCGGCGCGACGGTCATGACCCACGTCTGCGTCACGCGATCGAGGGCCGCGATCGCGTCGAGCGCTTCCTGCGTGACCGCGGCGGGCAACCTGTCGAAGCGTGCGATCGCGAGGCGCGAACCGAAAGCGCCGGGCTGGCCCGCACGCACGATCGTCGTGCCGCCGCCGCGACGAAACTGCCCGAGGTGAGGCATGACGCTCTGGGTCCACGGCGTCGGATTGTTCAGTCGTTCGATATATCCCTCGCTCGCCATGACGGCGGCGTTCTCCAGCGTGTACACGATCACGTATTCCGACGGGGCGCTGTCGCGCCGGCGGTACGCGCGGCCCGAGAGAAAACCCGGCACCCCGACCCGTTCGAATATGTGCTCGCGCGTGAGCCAGTGCAGATAATCGGTTTCGAACGGCTCCTGAACGGTGCTCCATATTGCGAGTAGTCCGTGGGTGCTGGCGGTCATGGGGTTTTCCTCCTGGTGGCCTGATGTGCGGGTGACGAAGACGCGCCGGACGCGCATGTCGCGCTCGCGGTTCACGCCTTTACATGCGTCGCATATTATGGAAGTGACTTCCACTTTGCAAGTTGTTTCCGAGAATTGAGGGTATTCCCCGAAGCGCGCGGGAGATGCGGGCGGTCATGGAATCAATCTGTCACATGGCGCGGATATCATCGAAATTTCCGAAAAAATTCGGTCAATCGACCGAAAAAACAGATCAAACGCGCCATGACCCTGATACAGATTCGCGCCTTTCTCGCCGTCGTCCAGTACGGCGGCTTCACGGCGGCCGCCAAGGCGCTGTCGACCAGTCAGACCACGATCACCTCGCAAATCCAGGCGATCGAGCAGGAATACGCGGTGCAGCTGTTTCACCGGCGTGGCCGGCGCGTCGATCTATCGAGCGTCGGTCTGGAATTCCTGACCATCGCGCGGCAGATGGCGAGCCTCGAAGGGGACGCGAGTTCGCTGCTGCGCGACAGCGGCGAACTCGTGCACGGCACGTTGAAGATCGGCGCGGTGGGGCCGTATCACATCATCGACATGATCGAGGCCTATCACGAGTTGCGCCCGGCGATGAACCTGTCGGTGACGCTCGGCAATTCGGAAGAGGTGCTGCGCGACCTCGACAACTACGTGTGCGACGTCGGCGTGCTGGCGGTGTGCGATGTCGGCGCGATTGCGAGCGCGCTCGAAAACGAGCACTTTTATATGCAGCCGTACGCGCGTTATCCCGTGATCGCCTGCGTGAACGCGGCGCATCCGCTCGCGCAACGCGACGAGATCGATTTGCGGGAACTGGCCGAAGTGCCGCTGCTGATGCGCGAACAGGGTTCGACCACGCGCCGGGCGCTGGAAGACGCGCTCGACAAGATCGGCCTGAAGGCGCGCATCTCGATGGAGATCGGCAGCCGCGAAGCGCTGCGCGAATCGATTGCGCGCGGTCTCGGCGTCGGCACCATGTCGGAGTCGGAATACATTCCCGACGGGCGGCTGCACAAGGTCAGGATCAAGGGCAACCCCATCACGACGCATATTCATGTCTGCTGTCTGCGCGAACGGCAGGACACGCCGCTGGTTACCTCGTTTTTCGAAGCGGTAGGGCGTTGCCAGCCGGCCTCGTGAGACCCGGCGCGCAGGCAAAGTGCGCAGTCCTTTCCTGTAAAGCTATTCCAATTTGGAAAGAACTTCGACATACTATTTCGTACGCTTTTATCCGCTTGACCATTGAGGAGAGGATTCGTCGTGAGCGCCATCATCGAGCGGACCTTCCGCATCCTTGAAGAGCTTTCCCTTTATCCGGCCGGCCGCACGCTGTCGGAGTTGTCGGTTGCCGCGAATGCGCCGCTATCGGCCACTCATCGCCTGCTCGCCGATCTCATGGAAGAAGGCTACGTGCGCCGGGACGAGCGGCACGATGAATTCACGCTGACGATGCAGGTGGTGTCGCTCGGTCTGCGCTTTCTCAGCGCGGGCGGCATCACGGACATTGCGCAGCCCACGCTGGAGCGCCTCGCGGCGCAGAGCGGCGAACTGGTTCGCCTCGCGCTGCTGGACGAAGATCAGCTCGTCTACGTCGCCAAGGCGCAGGGCGCGACGCAAGGCCTGCGCTACGACCCGGAGATGGGCGCGCCCGTGCGTATCTGGTGCAGCGCGGCGGGCTATGCATGGCTCGCGACGAAGTCGGAAGACGATGCGATCCGCCTGCTCGGCAAGCAGGGCTTGCCCAATCCCGCCAATTTCGGGCCCGCGGCGCCGACCACGATCAAGGCCGTGCTGACTCACGTCAAGGCGGCGAAGAAACGCGGCTTCGCGATCACGACCAACGTCTTCCTGCCCGCGATGAATTCGATGGCGACCTGCGTGCGCGATCCGCGCGGCGAGATTCTCGGCACGCTCATCATCGCCGGGCCGATGACGCGGCTGACCGAGGCGCGCATGGAAGAACTGGGCGCCGCGTTGCAACTGGCCGCGGACGAGCTCGGCCGCAACAGCAGCGTGTCGCCGGTCTTCAAGCGGCAGACAGAACGGCTCGCGTCGGCCTAGCGTACGCGAGCGTGTTGCGGCTTCGCTCAGTCGATGCGCGAGGCGTCGCCGGCGAATTCCACCCGACAGCCGAAGCCGCCGTGAAATAGCGCTTACGTTGCGTCCTCTGACGCGCTGTTCGCGGCGATTTGTGCCGCGTGGTGTTCGGCGTCGTCCTCGGGCGCGTAGCCGAGCAGACGCACGTTGGCGTTGCTCCAGCGATTGCGCGCATTGCCGGATACCCCATATACGACCACGAAGTGATAGTCGGGCGCATCGATGCAACGTTGCGCAAGCTGCACCATGTCGCGATGGCTGATCCAGGTGGATAGATGGCGCGGCGCGGCAGGCTCGTCATCGGGGCGAAACGAGCCTATGCGCATGCACGCGACCGACAGGCCGTACTTGTCCGCATAGAGGCGCCCGAGCGCCTCGCCGAACACTTTCGACACGCCGTAGCGGCTGTCCGGACGCGGCGCGACCGTGTCGTCGATCAGGCGGTCGCGGCGGTGGAAACCGACCGCGTGATTGGAGCTCGCGAACACGACGCGCTTCACGCCCGCGCGCCGGGCCGCCTCGAATACGTTGTAGCAACCGTCGATATTCATGTCGCGGATTTTTTCCCACGTGCTTTCGTCCGGGATGCCCGCGAGGTGGACGACCGTATCGATGCCGTCCATCAGCGGCAGCAGCGAGTCGAGCCGGGTGATGTCCGCCGTGACGACTTCCTCGCGGCACCGGCGGCGGCTTGCGGCGCGATGTCAGCGAGGCGCAGGCGATATCGTCCTTGCAGGCCGGCGCGCAAAACCTTGCCGATCTGACCGGCCGAGCCCGTGATCAAAACGCGTTTCATACCGTGTCTCCGTGGATGCGAAGTTCCGAAAATGCCGTGCGTTCTCGAGGGCGCAGGCCGGCACGGCGCGTATCGAGGCCGCGCCTCCGTGTTGCGATGTCAGTCCCGCTACGCGAGACATATTCCGTGATAGCTAGAGCGATGCATGTATTGGGCGGCCTGTTCCTGCGCTTCCTCGATCACGATTCCGGCCTCTCTCAGCAGCGTATCGATACGCGCGAAGACGGCAAGCGCCGTCGCCTCGCTTTCATCGGCGACAAGGCATATTGTCCCGCTTGCGACAGCTTCGGCCAAATCACTTACGGGGCAGGCGTAAGCGACCGGCATCGCCTGATTGACAACGTGAACGGCGGGCGGCGTCAAGCGGTCGGCGGCGATATCGTCCTTTGCAAATGCGCCAACCGTCCGAGAATCATCGCGATCTATGGCACAAGCTGGAGAATTACCGACCGGGGCGAGGAAGACACGACTAGAGGGCCAATCGCGCCTGCGGCCGCCGTCAATCACTGGATCAGTTTCACTTTAACTGAGTTGGGAAACTTCGATGGGCTGCGTTGCGTAGCGCATTTCGCGGACGGGTCGAGTGAGTACGGGACATTTGACGCAAGCAACGTTGTTCGATTCGAGCGTGCCGACAATGGAAATGCTTGCACCCGCATCAAACTATTGCCGCGCGACAGCGCGGGCGCGTCCGGGTCTGTAACAGAATCAATTCCCTCAGCAATCGCGAGGTAAGTATGTCAGAGGTTCAAGCTAATCCGTCTATTGTTCGCAGCGGGCCGTTTCAGACGAAACAAGAGCATTCGTTGCAAACCGATATTCTTAAGGACACTCGCCATGCCTTGGAAGCAGCCGGGTTCTACTTTTCCAGTTCAGCGATTAGCGACGCTAACGTCCGCACGCGTTATGATGCAGGCGTTAAAAGAATGAGTGAAATGGTTCAGGATGAAGTAAATTCCGGGCGTATGACGGTTGCAGAAGGTGCGGAGTTCTGCAACACAATGCGTAATCAGATCATGGAAGAAACCCGGAAGGTAACTTCGGCATGGGGTCTAGCCCGTGCGCAGGGCATGAAAGGCCAAGGTATCAGCTATGAGGCCATTCTGGATCGTTACGCAAATCGGCTTTTCTCAAAGCCATTTCGCAGCTTGACGAGCGAAGAAAAGGACCAGGCTTACTATGCAGCTATTGAGGCGGCAGGGCGAAGCAACGCGAAGGTCAACGCGAAGACGGCGCGGATGCGAACAGCGGGAAAGGTTGGGCTACTCGTAACGGGTGCCCTTGCCGTGTGGGCCATCGCAGGAGCAGATGACAAGGTTACGGAGACGGCGCGACAGGGAACAATCCTTAAAGGCGGTATGACAGGTGCCGCATTGGCAAGTATGGCCGTTGGGTCTATATGCGGGCCGGGTGCGCCGTTTTGCGCAATCGCGGTTCTTATCATCGGCTCGACGGCAGCGGCTACGGTCACGGATATAGCGTATGACGACTACCTGGACGAAGTGAAGGAATTTCAGGCATGGAGAATTCGATAGCTGACACTGACCGGGAAAACGTATGGCAGGTAATGTCGGAGTTTTTCGTGGACAATGAAATTGACTATGACTATTGGGCTGAAAAGATCGCGCGATTTCCGATTGAAGAATTGAAAGATATTTTTTTCAGAGAGGTTGCGCCGGTTTGCGGGCCTAATGTCCTAACGCCAGTGCCCCCCGCTTGGCTTACTTTCGATACTGAGTGGGTTGTGGATGAAATAAAACGCAATCTATCAAAGCGGGAAAGCGCCTTGATATATCGGGCGCGCTATGATGCCAACGTAATTTACTACCGCATCCGCTGCCGTGAGTTTTGGTCCGATGTCGAGGATGCAATTATCCGAATCCGCGCAAAGCGGCATATAGCAGAAAAACCCACGCAGCTGTAATGAGTTCGACCTCGCTTCGGCGAGGCTTTTCATCCCCGCTGCTCTTTCGCATGCTCTTGTATCCAGTCGAGCGCCGCGCGATGGGCGTCGACATAGCTCCGTGTCGGATGCGTGCCAGTTTCGATCCCGTACCGGTACGCTCGACCGATCGACGCGCGCACGCAGCGCCGGCGCGCCCGGCATGCATCGGGCACCTGAGAAGGCACCCGAGAGGGCCTATGAGAAGGCACCTGAAAGGGTCCCTGCACGCGGCGATGCCCTTCGTCATGACGAGCCTGCGAAGCCGGTGCGATGGGGCGCGCTGCTTTCGCATCGCACGGTGCTCGGCATGATGCTCGGCTTCTTCTGCATGAACTTCGTGAAGTACTTCTTCATCACGTGGTTTCCGAGCTATCTGATGGAAGCGCGCGGCTTCTCGCTCGCGCAGCTCGGCACGCTCGGCATGATTCCGGCGCTGTGCGCGATTCCAGGCGGCTGGATCGGCGGGGCCACGTCCGATGCGCTGTTCCGGCGCGGCTGGAGCATGACCGCCGCGCGCAAGACCTGCCTCGTCGGCGGCATGCTGCTGTCGTCATGCATCGTGCTATGCGCCTTCGCGCAAAGCCCCTTGCTCGCGATCGTGCTCTTTTCGGTGACCTATGTGAGCCTGTCCTTCGTGTCCGCCAACGCCTGGTCGCTGCCGGGCGACGTGGCGCCCACGCGGCGTCATGTCGCGACGATCAGCGCGATTCAGAACACGGCTTCGAACGTCGCGGGGATTCTCACTTCGACGTTCACCGGCGTGATGCTGACGATCACCCACGGCTCGTTCCTGATTCCGCTCGTAACGGCGGGCGCCTTCTGCGTGATTGGCGCCGGTGCGTATCTGTTCGTTGTCGGCCCGGTCGAACCGATGACGATGAAATCATCGGATGACGAGGGCGTGGCGCTGAAGGTGACCTGAAGCGGCAGAGCCCGCCTGCCGACGGGCAACGCGGCTAATGTGGGCAAAGGCGTGGTCGAAGGCGGGCAATCTGCGCAAGGCGAGCGAGTCTGGCGCGATGGCTCAGTCATGACGCCGCAACTGCAGCGCATAAGTGAAGCGGTCAGCCGGCAACACGCTGACCGTGGCCTCGAAAACGATGCCATGCTCGTCGATATAGTGGCGCGTGATCTCCAGCGCATGCTCGTCGGCCGTCGCGCCGAGCTGCTTCGCCACGCGCGCCGGAACGCCGATCGCGCGAATTTCCTGGCGCACCTCACGCACCACGCGGCCGAAGCGCTGCTCGACCATTTCGCAGATCAGTCCCGAGCTTTTGCGCAGCTCGCGCCGGATGCCCGCGCCGAGCGCCGGTTCGAGATAGACGTCGGTCCAGCAGATCGGCCGGTCCGGTTTGGTCGGATCGACGCGCAGCATTTCCGTGCGCAGCCAGCGCGAGCCGGTGGCGACACCGAGCTGCGCCGCGAGCGACGGGCTCGCCGAAATCTCCATCACCGACTGGACATGGCGCTCGGTGACGACCGCGAACTGCACCAGATCCTCGACGCTCGAGAGCGACTGCTCGAACGCCACGCGCGGCTTGCTCGCCTCGACGCGAATGCCCGCGCGCTTGCGGCGCGAAATCAGCCCGAGTTCCTGCACGCGTTCCAGCGCCGAACGCACGGTCGCGCGGCTCACGCCATATTGCGCCGACAGATCGAGTTCGCTCGGCAGCGCGGAGCCCACTTCGAACGTGCCATCTCCGATAGCCTGAATGAGTTGCTCGGCCAGTTCGGCATATCGCGGTTTCATCTGAATCTTCCTTCTTCCTCTTTGCTTTCCTTGGGCCGCGTGCATGGCGCGGCGGGCTAATGCTAGCCGCGCGCGCCGGCGTTGCCAAGCGGGGCACCGGCGGCGCGAACCCCGTCGGTTCGCGTAAACCCCTAGTTGACCCGTCCAGCATGTCTCAATATAGTCCGTACATATTCATAAAGTACGGACATATTAAGCGGCTGTCCAGACCCTGGAAAGCCGTCGTGACAGGAGATGGGCATGGCTGTGCATGGCGAGAGTGCGAATCACCCTAACTTAGAGGCTAAGCCGCCGCAGGCGCGCCGCAAGACGCCGTTCTATGCGCGGCTCGGCGTGCAGATCGTGGTCGGCATCGTGGCGGGCATCGCGCTCGGCTTTATCGCGCCGAAGCTCGCGGTGGACATGAAGGTGCTCGGCGACATCTTCCTGCGGCTCATCAAGATGATCGTCGCGCCGCTGGTGTTTCTGAACGTCGTGCTCGGCATCGCGGCGGCCGGCGATCTGAAGAACGTGGGGCGCATCGGCCTGCGCGCGCTGATCTACTTTGAGATCGTGTCGACCGTCGCGCTCGCCATCAGCATGGTGGTGGCCAATCTGTCGGGCGTGGGCCTCGGCATGCATCTCACGCAGAGCAGCGAAGCCGCCGCCGCGGTGCATGCGCAATACGGCAAGGCCGGGCCGATGTCACTCGAACACTTCCTGCTCACGCTGTTTCCCGACAACTTCGTCGGCGCGTTCGCGAACGGTTCGCTGCTGCAGGTGCTGGTGATCTCGATCGGCTTCGGCGCCGCGCTGCTGATGCTGAACAAGGACTCGCGCGAAAGCGTCGAAGGCGGTTTGTCGCGCATGTCGGAGTGCTTCTTCAAGTTCGTCGACGTCATCATGAAGTTCGCGCCGCTCGGCGCATTCGGCTCGATCGCGTTTGCGATCGGCAGCAGCGGCATGAATGCGGTGATCGAGCTGGGCTATCTGCTCGTCGTGATGTATCTGACGCTGGCCTTCGTCGTGGTGGTGGTGTTCGGCGTCATCCTGCGGATTTACGGCTTCAATATCTTTCGCTATCTGCGTTACTTCAAGGACGAGATCTTCCTGCTGTTCGCGACGGCCTCGTCGGAAAGCGCGATGCCGCGTCTGTTCGAAAAGCTCGAACGGCTCGGCTGCTCGCGCCAGTCGACGGGTCTCGTGCTGCCCACGGGCTACGCGTTCAATCTCGACGGCACCTCGGTGTATATGTCGCTGTGCGTGATGTTCATCGCGAATGCGTACGGCGTGCATCTCGATCTGCATCAGCAGCTCGGCCTGCTCGTGCTGATGCTCGTCACGTCGAAGGGCGCCGCGACGGTGTCGGGCGGCACCTTCATCGTCTTCGCGGCGACCGTCACCGCGTCGGGCATCCTGCCCGTCGAAGGCTTGCCGATCCTGTTCGGCATCAACCGCTTCACCTCGCAGGCGGTGTCGATCTGCAACGCGATGGGCAATAGCGTCGCCACGCTCGTGATCGCGAAGTCCACCGGCGAGTTCGACGAGAGCAAGGCGCGCGGCGAATATCAGCGCGTGTTCGGCGTCGCGCCCGGCAAGGTCATCTGAATTCGGAATCTCAAAGGAAAAATGATGCGTATTACGTCCGTCAGGGAAATTTCAGTTCCGCTCGAAGGCAATGTCGCGAACGCGCTCGTGAGTTTCGCGGAGCACGATGTGTCGCTGGTCGCGCTCGAAACCGATGTGGTGCGCAACGGCAAGCCGGTGATCGGCTATGCGTTCGATTCGATCGGCCGCTTCGCGCAGGGCGGCATCCTGCGCGAGCGCATGATTCCGCGCCTCGAAGCCGCCGCACCCGAGACGCTGCTCGACGCGAGCGGCGAGCTGTTCGATCCGGAAGCGGTGCTGAAGACCGTGCTGCGCAACGAAAAGCCGGGCGGTCATGGCGACCGCGCGGCGGCGGCGGGCGCCCTCGAACTCGCCGTATGGGACCTGAATGCGAAGCTGCGCGACGAGCCGGCCTATGTGACGATCGCGCGCCATTACGGCCGCGCGGGCAAGCGCGAAGGCGTGAACGTGTACGCGGCGGGCGGCTACTACTACCCGGACGATAGCGTGCAGCGTCTCGCCGACGAGTTCAGCGGCTATCGCGCGATGGGCTTCGATGCCTTCAAGATGAAGATCGGCGGCGCGGACCTGAAGACCGATCTCGCCCGTATCGAAGCGGCGCTGACGGTCGCGGGCGAAGGCCAGCGTCTGGCCGTCGACGCGAATGGCCGCTTCGATCTGGAGACGGCGCTCGCCTACGCGAAAGCCATCGCGCCGTATGACTTGCGCTGGTACGAAGAGATCGGCGATCCGCTCGACTTCGATCTGAACCGGCAAGTTGCGCAGGCCTACGCGGGACGTATCGCGACTGGCGAGAATCTTTTCTCCGTGCCGGACGTGAAGAATCTTGCGCTGTTCGGCGGCATGCGTCCGGGCAAGGACATCTTCCAGATGGACGCGGGGCTCGCGTACGGCCTCACCGAATACGCGCGCATGATCGAACTGATCGAGCGTCACGGCTTCGACCGGGCGCAGGCGTATCCGCATGGCGGCCATCTGATCAACCTGCATATCGCCGTCGGCCTGGAGTTGGGCGGCTGCGAGGCGTACCCGGGCGTGTTCCAGCCGTTCGGCGGTTATCCGGCCGGCTGCGGCATCGGCGGCGGGCTGGTGCGCCCGACCGACGCGGCAGGCTTCGGCCTCGAAGAGAAGGACGGTCTGCGCCCGTGGCTGGCGCGTCTTTCGAAGTAAAGCGCGAAGTCAATCGCGCAGTAAAGCGCTCAGTAAATCGCGAACTCAATAAAGGCATTCAAGGAGCCCGTCATGGCAACGACTGTTTTCGATTCGGCATTGTTCCGCGACATGTTCGGCACGCCCGAGATGCGCGAAGTGTTCTCCGACGAGGCGTATCTGCGCCGCTGCATCGACGCGGAAACCGCGCTGGCCCGCGCGCAGGCGAAGGCCGGCCTGATTCCCGGCGACGCTGCGAGCGACATCACGGCGAAGGCCGATTTCGGCAAGCTGGACCTCGAGAAGCTGCGCCATGAAACCGAGATCGTCGGTTATCCGATCCTGCCGCTCGTCAAGCAGGTGAGCGAGATGTGCGGCGAGGCGGGGCGCTATCTGCACTGGGGCGCGACGACCCAGGACATCATGGACACCGCGACGATGCTGCAATGTGCGCGCGGCGTCGCGCTGATCGAAAAGCAGCTCGACGAAGTGCGTGAGGCGTTACGCGAACTCGCGCTCAAGCATGCCGACACGGTGACGGCGGGCCGCACGCATCTTCAGCACGCGTTGCCGGTCACGTTCGGGTTTCGCGCGGCGGTCTGGCTGTCGGCGCTCAATCGTCATGCCGAGCGTCTTCAGCAGATGAAAGCGCGCGCGTTGATGGTCGAGTTCGGCGGCGCGGCGGGCACGCTCGCGTCGCTCGGCGACCCCGGGCGTGCGCTCGATACGCGGCGGCTTTTTGCCGAGGAACTGGGGCTGCGCGATCCCGAGATCACCTGGCACGTCGCGCGCGACGGACTGTACGAACTCGTCTCGGTGCTCGCGGGCATCGGCGGCTCGCTCGGCAAGATCGCACTCGACGTGATGATGATGGCGGCCTCGGAATTCGGCGAAGTCGCGGAGCCGTTCGTGCCTGGCCGCGGCGCCAGCTCGACGATGCCGCAAAAGCGCAATCCGATTTCGAGCGAGCTGATGTTCGCGGCGGCGAAGATGCTGCGCGAGCGCGCGGCGCTGATGCTGGACGGCACGATGCACGATTTCGAGCGCGCCACCGGACCGTGGCATCTCGAATGGAGCGCCGTGCCGGAGAGCTTCCTGCTCGCGGCGAGCGCGCTGTTCCAGGCGAATTTCATGCTGCGCGGCTTGCAGGTCGACAGCGCGCGCATGCGGCGCAATCTGGACCTGACGGGCGGCCTGATCGTCGCGGAAGCGGTCATGATGGGGCTCGCGCCTGCCATCGGGCGTCAGCATGCGCACGACGTGGTGTACGACGCGTGTCGCGTTGCGATCGAAAATGGCCGCACGCTGTACGACGTACTCAAGGACAACGAATCGATCCGCGAGCGCTTCGACGATGCGAAGCTGAAGGCCTTGACGGACCCGACGAACTATCTCGGCGCGGCGGCACTGATGGCGCGTTCGGTCGCGGCGCGAGCCTAGATCGACCCGCCTGGATAGCCGGCGTGCCCGCGCGGCACATGCGGCACATGCGGCTATATATCGAGCCCGTATTCGCCCGCATGTTCCGCGATCAGATCGCGCAAGACCCGCGCGAAGCTTCGCGCGGCCGGCGACATATTGCGGTCCGAGCGGGACAGCAGGCAGACGTTGCGTCTCGCCTTCGGATCGTCGATCGACAGGAAGCGCACGCCGCCCACGCCGCCGATGCGCGTCAGGCTCGGCAGCACGGTGATGCCGATGCCTTCCCGCACGATCGACAAAAGCGACATCACACTGCGCGCATGCATGATCTGATGCTCGTTGATCGAGAGAAACGCGGGCGTATCGATACCGTCGCAAATCCCGTTGCCGACGAACGAGCGGTCGCGCAACGCGTCCCACGGGATCGGTCCGTCTATCTTGCAGAGTGGGTCGTCCTCGCGCACGACGAGCGATAGCGGCTCGGAAAACAGCAGCTGGACGTCGATGTCCGGCAAGCGGCGCGAACTCGCAATACCCCAATCGATGACTTCACGGCTCACGGCCTCGGCAATCGCCTGAGAGTCGAGGTCGCGCACGCGCACGACCGCGGCATCTTTCTCGGCGCGGAAAATCTGCAAGGCGCGCGGCAGGAACGTGAGCGAAATGGACGGCAGCACCGCAATCTCGATGCTGCCCGCGCCATTGTGAATAAAAGAACTGATCGAACGATCCACGCGCCTGTTGTGCTCCAGAAGATCGCGCGCGCGATCCACCACGAACTCCCCGAAGCGCGTCAAGCGCGTCTTGCGCTCGCCCTCGAACAGCGCACCGCCGATTTCGTCTTCGAGCTGCTTGAGCGTCATCGACACCGCCGACGGCGTGCGGTGAATCCGCTCCGCCGCCGCGCGAATGCCGCCGGTTTCGGCCACCGCCACCAGGACACGGTACTGCATCAGATTCGGCACATTCGTCTCCGTTTCAGAAAACCTGAACAAAAGTATAGTTTATTAGAATTGACTGAAACAAATTGATGCCGTCTTATAGATGTCACGGAAACATTTTTTGGTGAGAAGAGTGGATATCAAACCTAACTTCATAGCTGGCGAATGGCAAAGTGCCACGGACTTCATCGAGAACCTGAACCCGTCGGACACGCACGACGTGATTGGCCGTTACGCCCAAGCCAGCGCGGCACAACTCGATGCCGCGCTCGATAGCGCGCGTGAGGCGCAGCGGGTGTGGGCAGCGACCGGACTCGAGGCGCGCGCCAACGTGCTGGACGCGGTCGGCCGCGAACTGATGGCGCGCTCGGGCGAACTGGGCGAGCTGCTCTCGCGGGAAGAAGGCAAGCCGCGCGCCGAAGGCGTGGGCGAGGTGTATCGCGCCGGCCAGTTCTTTACCTGGTTCGCCGGCGAAGTGCTGCGCCAGCCGGGCGATGCGGTCGCGTCGGTGCGCGCGGGCGTCGACGTCGACGTGCGCCGCGAGCCGATCGGCGTCGTCGCCGTGGTGTCGCCGTGGAATTTCCCGATCGCGACGGCGAGCTGGAAGATCGCTCCCGCGCTGGCCTTCGGCAATGCGGTCGTGTGGAAGCCGGCGAATCTCACGCCGGCGAGCGCGGTCGCGCTGACCGAGATCATCGCGCGTCAGGCGATTCCGAAGGGGCTCATGAGCCTCGTGATGGGCAGCGGCCGCCAGGTCGGCCAGCGGCTCGTCGAAGACCCGCGCGTGGCGGCGGTTACCTTCACCGGCTCGCTCGAAGTCGGGCGCGGCGTGGCGGCGGCGGCCGTGCGTAACCTGACGCGCGTGCAGATGGAAATGGGCTCGAAGAACGCGCTCGTCGTGATGGACGACGCCGATCTGGACCTCGCTGTGTCGCTCGCGGTGAACGGCGCGTTCGGCGGCACCGGGCAGAAGTGCACGGCCTCGTCGCGGCTCGTCGTGCACAACCGCGTGCATGACGCGTTCGTCGAAAAGCTGGTCGCGCGCACGCTCGAACTGAAGGTCGGGCATGCGCTGCAAGCGGGCACGCAGATCGGCCCGGTGGTCAGCGAGCAGCAGCTCGAAGCGAATCTGGCCTACGTCGAACTGGCCGCGCAGGAAGGCGCGACGCGGCTGTGCGGCGGCACGCGCGTCGAACGCGAGACGCCCGGCTACTACATGGAGCCGGCCGTGTTCGCGCGTACCCACAACGCGATGCGGATCAACCAGGAAGAAATGTTCGCGCCGATCACCTGCGTGATTCGCGCCGACGATTTCGACGAAGCGGTCGATATCGCGAACGACACGCCGTTCGGGCTGACGGCCGGGATCGTCACGCGTTCGCTCGCGCGTGCCTCGGCCTTTCGCGAGCGTTCGCGCTCCGGTTGCGTGATGGTCAATCTGGCGACCGCCGGCACGGACTACCACGTGCCGTTCGGCGGCACCCGGCAGTCGAGCTACGGGCCGCGCGAGCAGGGCCGCTACGCGGTCGAGTTCTATACCACCGTCAAGACTTCGTACATTCACGCTGGAGAGGCCGAATGAATCGCGCCGTCACGCCTTCGAAGAGGATCGTCATCGACGGGATGCAGTTCGCACGCTGGTCCCGCAAGGTGTTCGAGCAGATGCGCGACGGCGGCGTGTCCGCCGTGCACGTCACGGTTGCCTATCACGAGAACTTTCGCGACACCGTCGATCTGCTGGTCGAATGGAACCGCCGCTTCCATGTGCACGGCGACCTGATCGGCTTCGCGGGTTCGGGCACCGAGATGGACGCGGTGATCGACAGCGGCCGCACGGCGATTCTGTTCGGGCTGCAGAATCCGTCGCCGATCGAAGCCAATATCGGCCTCGTCGAGGTGTTGCATCGGCTCGGTATCCGCTTCATGCAGCTCGCGTACAACAACCAGTCGCTGCTGTGCACGGGCTGGACCGAGCGCAACGACAGCGGGCTCACCAACATGGGGCGCGAGGTCGTGCGCGAGATGAACCGGCTCGGCATGATCGTCGATATGTCGCATGCGGCCGAGCGCTCGATGCTCGACGCGATCGAGTATTCGGCGCGCCCGGTCGTCGTGAGCCACGGCAATCCCTACACCTGGCGCAATACGCAGCGCAACGTATCGGACGCGGTGCTCGACGCGCTCGGACAATCCGGCGGCCTGCTCGGGCTGTCGCTGTACCCCGGCCACATGATCCACGGCTCGCAGACCACGCTCGACGAATTCGCGCGGATGGTGGCCGGACTCGCGGAGCGCATCGGCGTCGAGCATATCGGCATCGGCTCCGATCTGTGCCAGGAGCAGCCGCCGCGCGTGCTCGGCTGGATGCGCGAGGGACGCTGGAAGCATCCCGAACCCGACGACGGCATCGCGGCGGGCTTCCCGCCGCAACCCGAGTGGTTCCGCTCGAATCTCGATTTCGGGCTGGTGAGCGGCGGCCTGGAGCGTGTCGGTTTCAGCGCCGCGGAAATCGACGGCATCCTCGGCCTGAACTGGCATCGCTTTCTGCATCAGGCATTGAGCGAGGGCGGTCCCGCGCCGAGCGGCGGTGACGACGACGTATCGCCGTTCGGCGATGCCAACGGAGCATGAGCATGACGACGGGGATCGCACTGCCGGTGGCCGAGATCGAATCTATCGCGCGGCGCGCGCTGCTGAACGCGGGCGCCTCGCAGGACCAGGCGAGCGCGCTGGCGGTGTCGGTGGCCGCCGCCGAGGCGGACGGCATCGCCTCGCACGGCCTCGCTTACCTGCCGGTCTACTGCGAGCACTTGCGCTGCGGCAAGGTCAACCCGGCCGCCGTGCCCACCGTGCAGGCACACGGCAGCGTGGTGCGGGTCGACGCGGACGCCGGCTTCGCGCATCCGGCAATCGGGCTCGGCTTCGCCCAACTGGTGCCGCTCGCGAAGCAGCTCGGCGCCGCGGTGATGGCGGTGGCGAACTCGTACAACTGCGGCGTGCTCGCCTATCACACGGAAACGCTTGCGCGGCAAGGCGTGGTGGCGCTCGGCTTTACCAACGCGCCCGCGTCGATCGCGCCGTGGGGCAGCGCGACGCCCGTGCTCGGCACCAATCCGTGGTCGCTGGCGGTGCCCGACGGCGAGGGCGGCGTGCATTTCGTGATCGACCAGAGTTCCTCGACGGTCGCCAAGAGCGAGGTGGTTCGCCACCGGCGCGACAAGCGGCCCTTGCCGGACGGCTGGGCGCTCGATCGCGAAGGCCGCCCCACCAATAGCGCGGACGCCGCGCTCGACGGCGGCTCGATGGCGCCGGCCGGCGGCTACAAGGGCGTCAGCAATGCGCTGATGGTCGAGATGTTTGCCGCGTGCCTCGCCGGTGCGACGCCCGGGATTGCCGCGTCGCCGTTCTCGGGTCCGGTGGGCGGGCCGCCGCGCACGGGACAGTTCTTTATCGCGCTCGATCCGGCGGCCACCTCGGGTGGCACGTTCGATGCGAGGCTGAAGGTCGTGATGGAAGCGTTCGCGTCGGCCGCAGGCGCGCGCCTGCCGGGCAGCCGCCGGCGCGCGGCGCGCGAGCGCCATCGCGATACGCCGGTCATGGTGGATGCCGTGGTGCACGGCGCGGTGGTGGCGCTCGCGGGCGCGGGTTGACGGCATCGGCGGGGCCTGCCGTCTTCGCTTCATCGATGAACTTTTATAAAAGGAGACACAGATGTTTCGCATAACTAGACGGTTTTGCATGGCAGTCGCGCTGTGCGCGGCGAGTGCGATGAGCGTGTCGGCCTTCGCCGAGCCGCTGCAGAAGATCGTGCTGCGTACCGACTACAAGTTCAACGGCTACGTCGCGCCGTTCGCGCTGGCCGTCGTGAACGGCTATTACAAACAGGCCGGTCTCGACGTATCGATCGAGCAGGGCCAGGGTTCGGGCACGACCGTGCAGACCGTCGCGTCCGGTGCCGACGACTTCGGTCTGTCCGATGCATCGATCGCCGTGCTCGGCATTACCGCGCAGAACATCGGCGTGAAGCTCGTTTCCGTGTACACGCAAACGGCGACGATGGGGCTCATCTACCGCGCCAATTCGGGCTTCACCGGCGACCTCAAGCAATTGCAGCACAAGGCCGTGATTTCGAGCGCCGGCACCGCGGACCTGCGGATGCTGAATCCGGCGCTCGCGAGCGTGGGCATGAGCACCGACGACGTGCAACTGCAGATCGTCGATGCGAACGCGCGCGTGCCGCTGTTCCTGAAAACCGACGGCGCGTTCCTCACCGGCTTCGCGACCGGCGACCTGCTGCGCATCCGCAGCCGCATGCCCGACGCGAAGTACATGCCCTACGCGAAATACGGCGTGGTCGCGTACGGCACCGGCCTCATCGCGAGCGACGACATGCTCGCGAAGCATCCCGACGTGGTGCGCAAGTTCGTCGACGCGAGCCGCAAGGGCTGGGAAGCGGCGCAGCGCAACCCCGAGGCGGCCGTCGACGCGAGCCTGAAGCTGTACCCCGATCTGAACCGCGAGTTCGTGGCGGGCGGCCTGAAGATCGCGCTCAACGAACAGCTGCATACGCCGGCTACGGCCGGTCATCCGATTGGCTGGACCGACGAGGGCGACTGGAAAAAGATGCTCGACGTCCTCTCGAAGTACGCGGGTGTCCACAATCCGAAGGCACCGTCCGCTTACTACACCAACCAGTTCATCTCTCAATAGGGACAGCGGGAACGCAATGAGTACAGCACAGGCAATCTATAACGCCATCGCCGCCGAGCAGATCGATCACGTGTTCTGCGTGCCGGGCGAAAGCTACCTCGCGGTGATGGACGCGTTTCACGGCAGCGACTCGCCGCGCCTGATCGCGACGCGCCACGAAGAGGGCGCCGGGCTGATGGCCGAGGCATGGGCCAAGGCCACCGGCAAGACCGGCGTCTGCATGGTGACGCGCGGGCCCGGTCTCACGCATCTGGCGATCGCGCTGCATACGGCGCAGCAGGACTCGACGCCGCTCGTCGCGCTGGTCGGCCAGGTGCCGTCGGACGTGCGCTATCGCGAGGCGTTCCAGGAAATGGACGTGGTCGCGTATGCGCGGCCGATGGCGAAATGGGCACTCGAAATCGGCCGTGGCGACCGTGCCGCCGAACTGATGCAGAAGGCGTTTCACGTCGCGCAAAGCGGCCGGCCCGGCCCGGTGGTGGTGAGCCTGCCCGAGGACGTCGACCGCGAGCTGGCCGTTTCGGTGCCGGCGCGCATGGCCGAGGTCTACGCGGCGGCGCCGTCGCCGGCCGGCATCGAAGCGGCGGCCGCGCTGCTGCGCGACGCGAAGCGGCCGTGCATCGTGGTCGGCG
>NZ_VWWM01000075.1:0-33212 GCF_011752945.1 Paraburkholderia sp. Cy-641 | reverse complement strand
CGCGGGCAGCGCGGTGCCCGCGCTCGGCGTCGGTGCGCTGCTGCAAACCTTCGTCGGACTCGCGGTCGTGATCGCGCTCGTGTTCGGCTGCGCGTGGCTCGCGCGGCGCTTCGGCCTGCAAACGGGCCAGCGCGGCGGGCTCGTGAAAACCATCGGCGGTGCGTCGCTCGGCGGCAAGGAGCGCGTCGCGGTCGTCGAGATCGGCGATACGTGGCTCGTGCTTGGCGCCGCGCCCGGCAACGTGCGTCTGCTGTATACGATGCCGGCCGGTTCGGTTGCCGATGCCCTGGCCGCCTCGCACACGCCGCATGCCGGCAATCTTCCCGGCACCTTTGGTCAACGCTTTCGCGACGCCCTGAAAGGCGAAGTGGGCAAACGTTTCAACGCGCAAGGCGGCGGGGATCGGTAATGCAGGTCAGTTTCAGGCAAGCGGGTTTTCAGGCTTCACGTCCAGCGCATGAGGCGTATAAGGCGCAGGCCGCGCATAAGGCGCATGAAGCACGCGCAACGCGCCATGACGCGTCCGCCGCTGCATCGCGTGCCGCGTCGCCGCGCCGCATGAGGTCGTGGTGGCCGTTGCTGCCGCTCGCACTCGCGGCGCTGCTATTCGCGCTGCCGACGCTGTCGTTCGCGCAAACCGCCGGCCTGCCGGCCTTCACGACGAGCCCCGGCCCGAACGGCGGCACGACCTACTCGCTGAGCGTGCAGACGATGCTGCTGCTCACGATGCTGTCGTTCCTGCCCGCCATGCTGCTGATGATGACGAGCTTCACGCGCATCGTGATCGTGCTGTCGCTGCTGCGCCAGGCGCTCGGCACGACGACCACGCCGCCGAACCAGGTGCTCGTCGGACTCGCGCTGTTCCTGACGCTGTTCGTCATGTCGCCGGTGCTCGACAAGGCCTATAACGAAGGCTACAAGCCGTTCTCCGAAGGCACGATCACGATGGATCAGGCGGTCTCGCGCGGCGTCGCGCCGTTCAAGACCTTCATGCTGCGGCAGACCCGCGAGAGCGATCTCGCCCTCTTCGCGCGCATCTCGCACGCGGCGCCGATGCAGGGCCCCGAAGACGTGCCGCTGTCGCTGCTGGTGCCCGCGTTCGTCACGAGCGAGCTGAAGACCGGTTTCACGATCGGCTTCACGATCTTCATTCCGTTCCTCATCATCGACATGGTGGTGGCGAGCGTGCTGATGTCGATGGGCATGATGATGGTCTCGCCCGCGACGATCTCGCTGCCGTTCAAGCTGATGCTGTTCGTGCTCGTCGACGGCTGGCAACTGCTGCTCGGCTCGCTCGCACAGAGTTTCGTCTGATGCCGGCCGTGCTTCCGTTCGCCGTTTGGTTCGCTTTCCCGTTCGCTCCACCGATCCCCAGGCACTCACGATGACACCCGAAGCAGTCATGACATTGGCCCACGGGGCCATGTACGTCGGCCTCGTGCTCGCGGCGCCGCTGTTGCTCGTCGCGCTCGTCGTCGGCCTGCTCGTGAGCCTGTTCCAGGCGGCCACGCAGATCAACGAGAGCACGCTGTCGTTCATTCCGAAGCTGCTCGCGATCGTGGTCACGCTCGTGATCGCCGGACCGTGGATGCTCACGACGATGCTCGACTATCTGCGCCACACGCTCAGCAGCATTCCGACGCTCGTCAACTGAGCGTGCCGCCATGTTCACGGTCACCTACGCCCAACTGAACGTCTGGTTGACCGCGTTCCTGTGGCCGTTCGCGCGCATCGCCGCGCTCGTCGCGACCGCGCCGATCTTCAGCAACGTATCCATGCCGACGCGCGTGAAGATCGGCCTCGCCGCGTTCACGACGATCATCGTCGCGCCGACCGTCGGCGCGCTGCCGCAGGTCACGGTGTTCTCCGCAGCCGGCGTGTGGATTCTCGTCAACCAGTTCCTGATCGGCATCGCGCTCGGCGTAACGATGCAGATCGTGTTCCAGGCGATCGACGCGACCGGCTACTTCATCGGCCTCGGCATGGGCCTCGGCTTCGCGACCTTCTTCGACCAGCAGGCGACCGGCTCCGGCGTCGTGATCTCGCGCTACATGACGACGATCGCCACGCTCGTGTTTCTCGCCGTCGACGGTCATCTGCAGGTGATCGCCGCGCTCGTGACGACGTTCCAGTCGGTGCCGGTGTCGGCCAACCTGCTCGCGCCGCACGGCTGGCAGACGCTCGCGAACTGGGGCGGCTCGATCTTCTCGGCGGGGCTGCTGCTCGCGCTGCCGGTCGTCGTCGCGCTGCTGATCGCCAACCTCGCGCTCGGCATTCTCAATCGCGCGGCGCCGCAGATCGGCGTGTTCCAGATCGGCTTTCCGCTCACGATGCTGGTCGGCCTGCTGCTCGTGCAGTTGATGCTGCCGAACATGATCCCGTTCTTCGTGCGGCTGTTCGACAGCGGCATCGACGAAATGGGACGGGTCGCGGCGGGACTGAAGTAAAGACGCGGCTTCGATGCCGCAAGCGCGCTGGACGTGATGGATGCGCAGGACGCGCCGGATAAAAAAAACCGGCTTGCGCCGGTTTTCCTGTCTCTGCCGCATCCCGCTATCGCGTAGCGAATCAGTTGTTGATGTACTGGAACAGCGACATGTTCTGGATCTGCACGAACGCCTGCTGCGATGCCTGCAACGCGGCTTGCGTCAGCGTGTACTTGCTGATTGTCGAGACCATGTCGGTCGAGGTCAGATCCGACAGGCTGCTTTGCGTCTGCAGCGTGTTGGTCTGCGTGACCGCTTGCAGCGCCTGCACTTCCTGCTCGCGGCCGCCGACCGACGCCTGCACCGCCGTCACGTTGCCGATCGTGTTGGCAAGCTGGGACAGGCCCGTGTTCAGCGCATTCTGCAGATTCGCCGTGGCCGCCGTGCTGCCCGTCACCGGCTGCTGGAGCGCGGCGATCATCGCGTTCAGGTTGGCGAATACGTCGGTGCCCGCCTGGTTGGCCGGCTGGACCGTGAAGCTGTCGCCGGCGGCCGGCGTGCCCGTGATCGCCACCGTCTGACCGCCCATCGCGATGTCGGCGCCCTCGGTGTAGGTTTGCGGCGTGCCGACCGCACCCGTGGTGGTGTCGGTGATCGTGTAGGCCAGCGTCGCGCCGCTGCCGCTGAACGCAATCTGGTACGCGTCCGCATTCCCCGCGTTGGTCGGATCGTTCACCGTCACCGCGCCGGCCACGCCCGTGCCGGTGTTGGCCGGATTGCCGGCCGCGATCGGCTCCGCATTGGTCGAGCCGACGCCCATGAACACGGCCATCCCGTTGTCGCCGGTTGCCACCTGGGTGTTGCCGGTGACCTGCATGGTGCGCGTGCCGTCGTCGCCCGCATAAACGACCGCGCCGCTCGCATCGGTCGTGAACGCCTGGGTGGCGCTCTGAAACCCCGAGAACAGCGAATTGCCCGAGCTGTCGGTCGCATTGGCGTAGGTCAGCAACTGGTTGCGCAGGCTCGTCAGTTGCGTCGCGATGGCGGTGCGGTCGGCGTCGTTCAGCGAGCCGTTGCTCGCCCTGATGCCGAGCGTGTTGATGCTGTTCAGCGTGCTGAGCACGCCGCCGAGCGTCGAGTCCTCGGCCTGCAGCGACGAAAGCGCCGCGTTCTGGTTCGTCGTGTATTGCGACAGCGCGGTCGCCGTCGAGCTGAGCTGCACGGCCTGGGCCGCGCCGAGCGGATTGTCGGCGGGCGAGGTCAGGCTCGAACCGCTCGAGATTTCCTGATAGATCTGCGACAACTGAGCCTGCTGGTTGCTCATTGTCTCCACGTTCATGCTGAAGTACTGCGCGCTGGAAATACGCATGGTTCGACGCCTTACGAGAAGATGCCAAGCAATGTCTGGAACAGCGTCTGCGCGGTCTGGATAACCTTGCTGTTGGCCTGATAGAGCTGCTGGTACTGAAGCAGGTTCGCTGCTTCCTCATTGATGTTGACGCCCGATACCGACTGCTGCGCCGACGTGATCTGCGTGACGAGCGAGCTTTGCGCGGTCGCCGAGGTCTGGATCTGCGAAGCCTGGTTGCCGATGCCGTTGACGTAGTTCGCGTACGCGTCGGTCAGCGTCGAGGTGCCGCCCGCGAGCGATTGCGCAGTGGTCAGGTTCGACAGCAGTTGCGCGTTGCGGCCGTCGTTGCTCGCGCCGGTATTGGGCCCGATCGTGAACGAGTCGCCGTCCGAGGGCGTGCCGCTGATCGTCACCGTCACGTTGTTCATGCTGCCCGCGGCGGTCGAATTGCTCGGGTTCGTGATCGTGAGCGTCGCGCCCGTGCCCGGCGAGTACGGCACCGCGGTCGTCGCCGAGGTGATCGCGTACGACGTCGAGGGCGGGCCGGCAACCGTCACCGTCGAATTCAGCGGGAAGCCGGTGAGGCCCGTGCCCGCGGTATACGTGAGCGTCGTCTTGCTGGTCGGCGCGCTGTAGCCGGCCGTCACCGAGCCCTGCGTGATCGTCGCGCTGCCGGTGTTCGACGAGGCGGCCGAGGCGAGCACCGGCGCCGCCGCCGCGATCGCCTGGGGCGACGTGGTGGCGAGCGCGAAGCCATTGAGCGCGCCGCGCGTCGGCTCGATCGAGAACGAGTCGCCGGCCTTCATCGTGCCGGTGGCCGAGAATTGCAGGCCGCCGATCGGCTTCGTGAGGTCCGCCGCCGAACCGACGATACTGCCGGTTTCGTTGTCGGTCAGCGTATAGGTGCTGCCGTCGTACGAGAGCGTGTAGTCGCTCGTGGTCGGCTGGGTCGCATCGGCGAACGACACGCCGAGCGTCGCGTTGCCGGTGTTCTGCGCATTCGCGTAGACGGTCGGCGCGCCGACCGTGAACAGCGCGCCGCCCGCCGTGCCGTTCAGCGTGATGCCGAGTTCGTTCTGCGCGTTCACCTGCGCGGCGAAACTGGTCGCGATCGCGCCGAGCTGCGCTTCGGCCGGATCGAGCGTCTGCGAACGGAATTGCAGCAGGCCGCCGAGCGTGCCGCCCGACACCTTGGCGTCGGGAAGCGTCTGCGGCGTCGGCACCGGTTTCGCGCCGGCCTGGCCGAGGTACTGGACCGACAGCTCGCTCGGGTCGCTCGCCGAGGTCGCGGTGCCGAGATTGAAGCTGTTGCCGGCCGACACGAGTGGCTGGCCGTTCGACATCAACACGCTGTAGCTGCCGTTGCTGTCCTGCACGACCGACACGCCGATCAGTTGCGACAGGTTCGATACCGCTTCGTCGCGCTGATCGAGCAACTGGTTCGGCGGCTGGCCCTGGCTGCTCGCCTGGGTGATCTGCGTGTTGAGCGCGGCGATCTGCGCGGTGTAGGTGTTGATCTGCGTGACGGCGTTGCTCAGTTGCGTGTTGACGCTCGCACGCAGCTGGTCGTATTGCGCGCCCGCCGCGTTGATCTGGTTCGCGAGCGTCTGCGCGTCGCTAACCGCGGTTTGCCGCGTGGAAATGCTCGACGCATTGTTGGCAATGTTCTGCAGGCCGGTGAAATATCCGGTGATGGCGCTCGCGATCCCCGCTGTCGGGCTGCCGACCAGGTTGTTCAACTGCGAGATCATCGTGTTGTACGCGCTGAGCGCGCTACTCGACGACTGCGCGTTGTTCAGCTCCGTCGCCAGATACTGGCTGTACTGGCGCTGCACGGTGTCGGTGGAGACGCCCATCGGCAGATAGCCGGAGCCCGTGTAGCTGCCGCCGACTTCCGAATAGACCGGCGTTTCGAGCGAGTAGCCGGGCGTCGACGAGTTGCTGATGTTCTCGCCGGTCGTCGTCAAACCCCACTGGGCGGCATTGAGTCCGCTGAGGCCGATATTGAAGAGATTGCTGGACATGCGTCATCCTGAAGGGCGGCACCGCAGACCTGCCGCCACGTTGCTGGAACATCCTCTTTAACGGCCCGTCGCGCGAAAAATTGAGGGCCGTTCCGCTTCGTGCGACGCTTTCTTTCGCGTCGTTGCAACGTTTGCGCGTCGAGCCGGAGAAACGCGCGCCGTGCGGTGTGCACGGTGCGCGTTGCGTTCGGCTCGCTTCGTTCGGCTCGCTTCGTTTGGCGCGTTTCGTCCGGTACGTCGTGCCGGGCTAGCGCACCAGCGAGCGGCGCTTCATTTCGAGCTGCGTGATGAGCCGCTGCAGCGTGTTTTCCGCGCTGCCGGGCAGCGTCAGAAAGCGGAAGCCGAGCTGGTAGCGCTGCGTGCCGTTCGGCAGCGCAATCGAGCGATGCGACACGAGCTGCAGATCGAGCGATAGACGGCCGAGCGCGCCGAGCGCGAGTTCGCAGTCCATCAGGCGCGTGCCCATCGGCAATTCGGCGACGCGCTCGTCGGTCGTGCGCATACCGAGGCCGCCGAGCGACAGGTCGTGCACCTCGAAGCGGAACGTGTCGCCGCCGGGAAAGCGTCCGCTACACACGTAGGGGTCGAGAATCGGCGCGTTGACGCGGAAGTATTCGCGGCGCTGCACGTAGAACAGCACCTCGGGAAAATCGGCCTCGAACGCGGGCAGTCCCTCGAAGCGCGTCTCGCGCGGCGTCGCGGTCACGAACTCGACACGCACGCCGTCCGGCGCGGCGTGGAACTTGCAGCGCGGCGCGGCGAGCAGCCCCTTGTTCTGTTCGGAGAGCGCGCCCCAATCGAAAGTGAAGGTGCGCTCGCGCACGTCGACGTCGAGCAGGCGAGTGACGAGCTGCCCGCCCGCGTATTCGACGGTGAGGAAATCGCCGCGATTGACGAGATTGCGCAACTGCACGCCGATCTCGAGCGGATTGCGGCGGCCGAAATCGGGAACGCTTTCGTCTTGCGGGTCGTGCGGCTGGCCGTGTGTGTCGATCTGGCTATTCGACTGGTTCATATCCATGAGCTTGCCGGTATGCATGTTCTGGCGGGCACGCGCCAACGGTTCTTTCGACCCGAAGGTCTTTAGCGCCGCCGCGGCCCGCGCGTTCGACCGGAATGACAGCGATTTTCCGGTATCGGGTCTAACTCGTTAGCGGCAGCACCCAGCCAAAATTTAGGGCACTTTTATTAAAAATTTGCTGCAAATTCGCCGCAAACGTTAAAACTCGATCCGCCCCTTTCCCCATGCTTTTTCACGCCGGCTGTTTAGCGCCGCTTCGATTGCCGCGCCTTTATGCATATGCCTTTACGTGCGAGCGCGTTACGCATGCTCTTTCACCTTGCCCGCCTACTGCCTGAACCGCTTCAACGCTCATGTACCGCGTACCGCCTCACAGCTTATTCTCGCGGATCGGCCAGCCGCCTTCCGGCAGCCGGCCTTCTTCCGTCTTATATGCACCTGGCCCCGTCGCGTGCATTCTTTAATCAGCCCATTTTCTGCATGATCGACAACAGCTTTTTCGCGTAATGCGGGTCGGTTGCATAACCGGCGCGCTGCATGCCGTTCGCGAAACCGTTCACGTCATGCGACGAATTGATCACCTGCGCATAGCGCGGATTGTTCTTCAGCAGGCTCGCGTAGTCGGTCATCGCTTCCTCGTACGAGTCGTACGCGCGGAATTTTTCGACGCTGCGCTGCGGCTTGCCGTTCACGTATTCTGTCGTCACCGTCGAGACGGTCTTGCCGGTCCAGTCCGGCGTCGCCTTGATGCCGAACACGTTGTGGCTCGTCGAGCCATCGGCTTTCCTGATCTCGCTCTTGCCCCAACCCGTTTCGAGCGCCGCCTGCCCGACGATGAAGCGCGCCGGAATGCCGGTCGCCGCGCTCGCGGCCTGCGCCGGCGCGGCGAGCTTGTCGACGAACGCATCGACTTTCGGCGAGCTGCCGTCGCCGCGCAACGGCGGCGTCAACGAACTATTGCCCGAGTAGCCGTGGCCGAGCGCGAGCTGGCCGTTCGCCTGCGCATTGCCGTAGGCGCGCGCGAGCGCGTTGAGCGCGGCGGTTTGACCTTCGTCGCCGCCGCTGCCGCCGCCGAGCGCGTTCGCCATGCCGGCGAGACCGCCAGCGGCACCGGCGCCGCCCACGCCACCCGAGCCGCCCACCTGCATGCCCTGGTTGCGCATCAACTGCTTGAGCATCGCGTCGGCGACGCCGATGCCCTTCTTCGACAACTGCTGCGCCAACTGCTGATCCATCATCGACGTGAAGGTCGCCGAATCGTGCGAATCGAACGGGCCGTCCTGCGGCGTCGCATCGCGCATGCTTTTGAGCATCATCTGCGTGAAGACCGCGTCGAACTGCTGCGCGGCCATCTTCATGCCGGCTTGCGGCGAAGCCTTGGCCTGCGCGCTCAGTGCGCCGAAGCCCTGTACGTCGAGCGCGAAGCGGCTGCTGAGGTCGTTCGCGGAGTTGACGCTATTGGTCGGATTCGAATTCATCTGCTGTCTTCCCTAGATGATTTCCAGATCGGCGCGCAACGCACCCGCCGCCTTCATGGCCTGCAGGATCGACATCAGATCCGCGGGCGTCGCGCCGAGCGCGTTGAGCGCCTTCACGACTTCGGCGAGGTTCGCGCCGGCGTTCACGAGCTTCAGCGAGCCGTTGTCCTGCTTCATCTGGATCTGCGACTGCTGCGCGACCACGGTGCGGCCGTTCGAGAACGCGCCGGGCTGGCTCACGACCGGCTGCGTGTTGATGACCACCGACAGATTGCCGTGCGCGACCGCGCAGCTCTGCAGCGTGACCATCTGGTTCATCACGATCGAGCCGGTGCGCGCATTGAGGATCACCTTCGCGGCCGCCTGGGCCGGGTGCACGTCGAGGTTCTGCAACTGCGCCATGAACGAGACCTGCTGTTGCGGATCGCCCGGCGCGCGCAACTGGATCGTGCGGCCGTCGAGCGCGGTCGCGGTGCCGCTACCGAACGCGTTGTCGATCGCGGCGACGACGCGCTGCGTCGTGTCGTAGTCCATGTCGTTCATATCGAGCTGCATCGTGCCGGCCTGCGACACCGCGGTCGGCACCGCGCGCTCGACGATCGCGCCGGCCGCGATGCGGCCCGCCGCGAGCTGGTTGACCTGCACCTTGCTGCCGTTCGCGCTCGCGCCCGCGCCGCCGACCGCGACGTTGCCCTGGCCGAGCGCGTACACCTGGCCGTCGGCGCCCTTCAGCGGCGTGAGCAGCAGCGTGCCGCCGCGCAGGCTCTTCGCGTTGCCGAGCGAAGACACCGTCACGTCGATCGCCTCGCCGGGCCGCGCGAACGGCGGCAGCACCGCGGTCACCATCACCGCAGCGACGTTCTTCAACTGGATGTTCGACAGCGACGACTGCGAGTTGGTCGAGCCCGCCGCCTGGTTGTTGATCGAGATGCCGAGGTTCGCCAGCATGTTGGCGAGCGTCTGCGTCGTGAACGGCGTCTGCGTGGTCTGGTCGCCGGTGCCGTCGAGACCGACCACGAGGCCGTAGCCGATCAGCGGGTTGTCGCGCACGCCCTGAATTTGCGCGAGGTCTTTCAGACGCTCGGCATGCGCGGGCGTCGCGAGCGGCAGCACCGCGCAGGCGAGCGCGAGCGACGACGCCAGCGCGGCGAGCGCGCGGCCGTAGCGCGTGGAGCTCACGAGGCGCGGCAGGTGTGGAAGACGCACGAGGAAAAGACGCACGAAGCGGCGCAGGGAGAACGAGGCGCGAAGGTTCGGAACGGTACGCATGATTACCACGGCGCCACGTTGAGGAAGAAGCGCTGCAGCCAGCCCATGTTCTCCGCTTCGTCGATATAGCCCTTCGCCGAGTACTCGATTTTCGCGTCGGCGACCTGGGTCGAATACACCGCGTTGAGGCTCGAAATCGTGTTCGGATTCACGACGCCGGAGAAGCGCACGAACTCGTTGCCCTGGTTGATGAGCATCTGCTTCTGGCCGCTCACGATCAGGTTGCCGTTCGCCTGCACGCCCGTCACGGTGACGGTAATCGTGCCGTTGAACGTATTCGACGCGTTCGCGCCGCCGGTGCCCGAGAACACGTTCGCGCCGTTCGCGCTCAGGTTGGTCTTGCCAAAGAGGCCGCCGAGAAAGCCCGCGGTCGGCACGGCGAAATTCGTGTTGCCGTTGCGGTTCGCGTTCGCGCCCGACGACTTGGTCGCGTTGATGTTTTCGGCGATCACGATCGTGATGATGTCGCCCACGTTGCGCGGCCGCTGGTCTTCGAACAGCGGGCGGCCCGCGAAACCCGGGTTGTAGATCGAGCCCGGCGCCTGCGCCTGCGGCGGAACCGGCGGCATCGCGGTCATCGGCTGCTGCGTGATCGGCTCCTTGGGCACGAGCCCGCAGCCGCCCAGCGCCGCGAGCAGCGTGAGCTGCACGAGCGCCTGGGCCGTGCGCGAATGCACCGGGGTGCGAGTGAAATCCGACATCGTGATCACCTTGCTTGAATCCCTGCCCCTCAAACCTGCATCTGGCTGAGGGTTTGCAGCATCTGGTCGGAGGTTGTCACGGCCTTGCTGTTGATTTCGTACGCGCGCTGGGTCTGGATCATGTTGACCAGTTCCTGCACGACGTTCACGTTCGACGCTTCGACGTAGCCCTGGTTGAGCGAGCCCGCGCCGTTCAGGCCCGGCTGCGAGACGTTCGGCGCACCCGACGAGGCTGTCTCCGCGAACAGGTTCTCGCCCTTCGCGTCGAGGCCGGCCGGGTTGATGAAGGTCGCGATCTGCATCGAGCCGAGCTGCTGGCTGTTGCTCGAACCGGCCACCGTGATCGACACGACGCCGTCGCTGCCGATCGTGAGCGAAGTGGCGTTGGTCGGGATCGTGATCGCCGGAATCACCTGATAGCCGCTCGACGTGACGAGCTGGCCCTGCGCGTTGGTCTGGAACGAACCGTCGCGCGTGTAGGCGGTCGTGCCGTCGGGCATCTGCACCTGGAAGAAGCCCGCGCCGTTGATGGCGATGTCCTTCGAGTTGCCGGTCTGCTGCAGGTTGCCCTGCGTGTACAGGCGCTCGGTCGCGACCTGCTGCACGCCGGTGCCGAGCTGGATGCCGGACGGCAGTTCGGTCTGCTGCGTCGAGTTCGCGCCGGGCTGGCGGATGGTCTGGTACAGCAGATCCTCGAAGACCGCGCGCGAGCCCTTGAAGCCGTTGGTGCTGACGTTCGCGAGGTTGTTCGAGATCACGTCCATCTGCGCCTGTTGCGCATTCATGCCGGTCGCGGCGATATAGAGTGAGCGGTTCACTTAGGGTTCTCCAATGTTGGAGCGCGCCTCGTCGCGCGCCCCATGGCAATCCGTCAGCTGAAGCTGAGCAGCTGGTTGGCGGACTGATCGTTCTTGTCGGCGTTTTCCAGCAGCTGCGTCTGCATCTGGAACTGGCGCGCGTTGGTGATCATCGAGACCATCGCGCTGACCGGATTCACGTTGCTGCCCTCGAGCGAGGCCGGCGCGAGCGTGACGGTCGGATCGGCGTCGGCGGGATTGCCGTCGGCGGTGCGAAAGAGGCCGTCGTCGCCGCGCGTGAGCGTCTGCGGATCGGGGTTCACGAGCTTCAGCTGATCGACGGTCACGACCGCGGTCGGCGGATCGCCGGGCGTCAATGCCGACACCGTGCCGTCCTTGCCGATCGTGATCTCCGCGCCCGGCGGCACCGACACCGGCCCGCCGTTGCCGAGCACGACCTGATTGGTCGCGTTCACGAGCTGGCCGTTTTCGTCGATGTGCAGGTTGCCCGCGCGCGTGTAGGCCTCGTTGCCGTCGGCGGTTTGCACCGACAGCCAGCCCGGCCCCTGGATCGCCACGTCGAGCGGATTGCCGGTCTGCTGGATCGGCCCCGGCGTGTAGTCGGCGCCCGGCGTCGACGACAGCACGAACGTGCGGGTCGTGTCGTCGTTGATCGAGCTGCCGTCGCCGAACGACATCGGCACGGCGCGGAAGGTTTCGAGCTGCGCGCGAAAACCCGTGGTCGAGGCGTTCGCGAGGTTGTTCGCGACGATCGCCTGCTGTTCGAGCGCCTGCGTGCTGCCCGACATCGCGGTGTAGATCAGCCGATCCATGATGGGGTCCCGTTGGCTTACAGGTTGATCAGGGTCTGGTCGACGGTCTGCTGGGTCTTGATCGTCTGCGCGTTCGCCTGATAGTTGCGCTGCGCGGTAATCAGGTTCACCAGCTCGCTCGTCAGATCGACGTTCGAGTTCTCGACCGCGCCGCCTTGCAGCACGCCGTGATTGGTCGAGCCCGGCGCGGAAATCTGCGCGACGCCCGAAGCCGCGGTCTGTCCGTACTCGTTGTTGCCGAGATCGACGAGGCCGTTCTGGTTCGAGAAGTTCGCGAGCACGATCTGGCCGAGCGCGGCGGTCTGCCCGTTCGAGTAGTTGCCGGTCAGCGTGCCGTCGGTGCCGACCGTGAAGCTGGTCAGCTGGCCTGCCGCGTAGCCGTCGGTCGAGAGGCTGTTCACGCCGTCCTTGCCGCCGTACTGCGTGGTCGTGCCGAGGTTCAGCGTGATGTTTTGCGGCGTCGACGAACCGTCCGAGGTCGGGATCGACACGTTGAACGCGCCGAGCGTCGTGGTCGGCGTGCCGTCGGGGTTGGCCGTGCTGACGAGCGTGCCCGACGAGTTGAAGTTCGCCGTGCCGACGAGCGTCGCCGCGCCGGTCGAGGTGCCCGCGTACACGTTCCACGTGCCGGCGGACGTCTTCGCGAAATACATGTTGACCGTCTGCGAGCCGCCGAGCGTGTCGTAGGCGGTCGTGCTGGTCGAGTAGTTGTAGGTCGACGCGCTGTTCTGGTTGAACGCGGTCGGATTCGGCGCGACGGTGTAGCTGTCGCCGCTGGCCGGTGCGCCGCTGAACGTGATGCTCTCGCCGTTGCCGAGCGTGATCGCGGTGCCGGCGGTGAAGTCCTGCGAAGCCGAGGTCGTGCCGAGCGTGTGGTCCGTGATCGTGTAGGTCGTCGGGCTCGTGAAGTTGATCGTGTAGTTATCGGTGTTGGTGCCCGCGGCGCCGTTCGTGATCGTCGCGCCGGTCGTGTTGAGCGTGCCGGTGTTGCCCGCGCCGGCCGTCACGGTCGGCGCGCCGAGCATCAGGTCGTCCTGCGCGTTGAGGTTCAGGCCCGCGGTGATCGAGGTGGTCGCCTGCGGCGCGATGTTCGCGGTCGGCACCTTCAGCGGCACGGTCTGCGCGGTGTTGATGATGCCCGAGCTGTTGGCGCCGTAGCCCATCAGCTGGAGCCCCTGCGCGTTCGTGATGTAGCCGTTCTTGTCGAGCTGGAACACGCCGTTGCGCGAATAGGTCAGCGTGCCGTTGCTCGACATCTGGAAGAAACCGTTGCCGTTGATCGCCACGTTCAACGCCTGGTTGGTCGTGGTGATCGTGCCTTGCGAGAACTGCTGCTGCACTTCGGAAAGCTGCGTGCCGATACCGACCTGCTGGTTCACGGCCGTCGCGATCGAATTGGCGTACATGTCGGCGAATTCGGCGGTGCCGCTCTTGAAGCCGACCGTGTTGGCGTTGGCGATGTTGTTGCCGATCACGTCGAGATCGCTCGACGACGCGGACAACCCGCTCAAACCTTGTTGATAACCCATGACGTGCTCCGTATCTGGAAAGTCGTAACTGAATTGATCTGAATCAGAGGATCGCGGCGATGTCCGTCAGCCCGACCGTCGAACCATTCGACAGCACGAGGCCCGCCGTACCGCTGCTCTGCGTCACGACGCCGTCCACGGTCGCGCCGGTCAGCGTGGTGGCCGTGGCCTGCTGGCCGTTGATCGAGCCGGTCGCGGTGATCGTGTAGGTGCCGTCGGCGAGCGTATTGCCCGCCGCGTCGGTCGGCGTCCAGCCGACCGGCACCGTGCCGGCCGACTGCTTGCCGAGATCGATCGTGTTGACGATCGTGCCGGCCGAGTTCTTCACGACCACCTGCAGGTCGCTCACGTCGTTGGCGAGCGTGACGCCGAACGGCGTGGCCTTGCCGCTCGACACCGAGATCGAATTGCCCGGCGCGAGCACGGTCGAGCCGATCAGCAGCGCGGACTGCGATTGCTGGCCCGCCGAAAGCTGCGTCGACAGCGAGGACAGCGAGGTGTTGAGCTGGCTGATGCCCTGCACCGTGCTGATCTGCGCGAGCTGCGAGGTCATCTGCGAGCTGTCCATCGGATTGGTCGGGTCCTGGTTCTTCAGCTGCGCGACGAGCAGTTGCAGAAACGTGTTCTGCAGATCGGTGGCCGAGGTGCCCGACGTGCTGCCCGTCGAACCGGTCGCGTTCGCGCCGTTCATCGTGTCGAGCAGCGTCTGCGAAACGGTCGTGCCGTTGCTGCCGATCGTGGTGTTGGTGGTCAAGGCTCTCTCCTCAGGTTCCGATCGTGAGCGTTTTCAGCATCAGGGTTTTGGCGGTGTTCAGCGTTTCGACGTTGGCCTGATACGAACGCGAAGCCGAGATCATGTTGACCATTTCCTGCACCGGGTCGACGTTCGGCAAGGTCACATAGCCGTCGGCGTCGGCGGCCGGATTGCCGGGTTCGTAGGCGGTCTTCATCGGCGAAGGGTCGTCGATCACGCCCGTCACCTGCACGCCGCCGACCTGCTGGCCGGAGCCCGAGCGCGCGCCGCCGAGCGGGTTCACCGCGAACACGACCTGCTTGGCCTTGTACGGCTGGCCGTCCGGGCCGGTGGTACTGTCCGCGTTGGCGAGGTTCGACGCCGTCACGTTGAGCCGCTGCGACTGCGCCGACATCGCGGAGCCTGCAACACCAAAAATATTCATCAGGGATGGCATGTTTCCTGACCTCTCCTGCCGGTTCTGGCCGGCTTCACGTTAAGTCCCGTAGCGTTTCGTTCGGTACCGCCACGCCCGTTCGCGCGGATCGCGCGCCTGTCTTGAGCGTGTTTCGCGCATCTGTTGCATCTGTTATCTGTTGCGTGCGCTTTGCTGCGTTTGCCGTACTTTGCTGCGCCTGGCAGCCTCTGCGATCCGCGCGCTTTGCCGCTTTGCCGCCATACGCGCGAATCGTGTATTCGTGTGCTCCCGGTTAGCTGCCCGACGTGATCGCCGCGAGCATCGTCTTCACCTGGTTCGACACCACCGTCATGCCCGATTCGAAATGCAGCGTGTTGTCGGCGAACTGCACGCGCTCGGTGTCGATGTCGACCGTGTTGCCGTCGAGCGAAGGCTGCACCGGAATCCGGTATTGCAGGTTGCCGTAGTCGTCGGGGCTGCCGCCCGTCGCCGTGAGCGTCGTCTTGCCGCTCATGTGGCCGGGTTCGGTCGCCGACATCGACATGCCGCTCGTCACGCCGGCCGGTTGCGTCATCGCGAGCGTCGAGCTGTTCGACGCGCCTTGGCCCGCGCTGCTGCCGCCCGTCTTCTTCAGCGCACCGGCAAGCGACGAGGCGAAGTCGACGTCGCGCGCCTTGTAGCCGGGCGTGTCGGCATTGGCGATGTTCGACGACAGCAGTTCCTGCCGGTAGGCGCGCACATCCATCGCCTGCCGGCCGAAGGCGAATTCGGCATCGAGTTTGTCCAGCATGGAAATCTCCCGAGAACGTTCCCAAGGTCTTGCCGTGAATGCGCCGAACCTGTCGTGCGCTGAACATGCAAGCGAGCGGCGCGGCGGCCGGCAAGACCTTTTTGCATGAGGTGCATCTTATGGGCCGGGCGCAAGCGGCAATCGGACGAATAACCGGGAAAGGGGGCTTCTATTCAACGTTTGCGCGAGAGAGACGCTCACTAGAATGCAAGGCGTACCGATGTATTCGATGGAGACCCACGATGGACCAGCCCACTTCCGCCTTGCCGCAGCGCGCGTATTGCGCGGCGGCAGATCGTGCAGATTCGGGCGCGAGTGCGGGTATGGTTGCGGGCGCGGAAGAGGGTTCGCGGCACGCCATGCACGCACCGCGGGTTGTGCCGCGCGTGGCGATGCGAGCCGGCTCGCGGCTGCTCGCGCGTCTTTGCACGCGGCTCGTCGTGCAGGTCGCGTTATGGGTCGCGGGCGGCATCGTGCTGTTGCCGGCCACAACCCAGGCGCAGGCGCAAGAGCACGACGGCGGCGGGCCGATCGTGATTCCGGGACCCGGCGAAAAGAATCCGGCGGCGCTCAACGATCTCGTGCAGCAGATGCAGACGCCCGCGCAGCGTGCGTCCTCGGCGGCGTCGCTGGCGGCTGCCACGGCACAGTCGCTCGGGCGGGCGCCGGCCTCGCGGCCAACCGCCGATAACGATGCGTTCGCACGCGCCGCGGGCGCGAGCGGCGCGATCGTCATTCCGGGCGCGGGCGAAGCCCCCGCCGCCGCGCCGACGCTGATCCGCACGAGCTTCAAGCCGGACGCCAACGGCGTCGTGACGATTCCCGCGCCGGCCAATGCGGGGGCCTCGGGCGTGGCACGCGTGAACATCGAGCCAGCCGCGCGCACCGCTGTCCCGGTAACGGTGACGCCCGCGCCGAACGGTGCCGGCGCTGCCAATGCGCGGCCCATCGCCGCCAATGCGCCGCAAGGCGGTTTCGATAGTCTCGCGGCACGCGGCGAACCGCCCGAATTCGGTGCGAACGGCAAGCCAATCGCCTCGGTGCAATCGCAGGCAGGCGCGGTGGCTACGGTTGCAGTTGCCGCAACGCCCGCGCGAACGCAGGTGGCCGCGGCACGTCAGCCGGTGACGGCCCTGACACTGAGAAACCAGCAGATGGCCGCCGCGGCCACCGCAACGCCTGCGCAAGCCGCACCGCTGCCCGGTCAGCAGGACCCGGAAGCGATCCACGCCGCCGCGCTCGCGTTCCTGCAGCAGCAGTCCGCGGGATTGCCCGGCAAGGTCGACATCACGGTCGCGCCCGCGTTTCCGCGCGGGCTGGCCGCCTGCACCTCGCTCGAACCGTTCCTGCCGAGCGGCGCGCGCCTGTGGGGCCGCATGACGGTCGGCGTGCGCTGCGCGGGCGAGAAGCCGTGGACCCTCTACCTGCAGGCGCGCATCGCGCTGCACGCGACCTATTACCTCGCCTCGCGCGCGATGGCGCCGGGCGAAGTGCTGACGGCCGCCGACCTCGTCGCGCGCGACGGCGATCTGACCGGCCTGCCGCAGGCGATCGTCACCGATCCGTCGCAGGCGGTCGGCTCGGTCTCGCTCGTGCGGATCGCGAGCGGCATGCCATTGCGCCGCGACATGCTGAAGAGCGCGTCGGCGGTGGCGATCGGCCAAACCGTGCGGGTCGTGGCCGCCGGCGACGGCTTCTCGATTTCGGCCGAGGGCAGCGCGATGAGCAACGCGTCGCCGGGCCAGCAGGTGCGGGTCAAGACCGCGAACGGGCAGATCATCTCCGGCATCGTCAAGGATGGCGGAACGGTCGAGATCCAGATGTGAGCAGGTTCGCTGCCCTGCCTCGCGCGAATGGGCTCGCGGCCGGAACGACAGTGGCGCATGTGCGCGGGGAGCGTGTCGCGGCGCGGGTGGAAACGATGTGGAAAGGGTCGGATGGCCAGGCAAAGCCAGGCCGGGCGTGGAGCGATTGCGCTAAAGTTTTGAGCGGCGCTTGCCGTTATCAGAATCAAATCGTTCAGGAAGCCCATCGTGAAAGTCGATTCCACCACCTCATCGAATCTGCCGACGTTGAAAGACGCCGTATCCCGTTCGCAACAGGGCGACACCGCGCCGGCAACGGGCGCCACGCAGGGCGCGAGCACGGGCGCGCCGAGTTCGAACAGCGGCGCCGGCGACGCGAACGTGAGCCTGTCGGGCCTGTCGCAGCATCTGCGCAGCCTCGCGGCGAGCGGTTCGGCCGACATCGACATGGCGCACGTCGAGTCGATCAAACAGGCCATCAAGGACGGCACGCTGCAGATCGACTCCGGCAAGATCGCCGACGGCGTGCTGCAGACGGCGCGCGACCTGTTGCAGAACAAAACCTCGTCGACCGGCAACTGATCGGCACCTCGCAGTGCGACGACATGCCGGGCGGCGTTCGACAAACTCGGCGCGCGCACCCCGCGCGCCGCCGCGCATAGCGAGTCGTTGACATGAAAGACGCCCTGGTTGCCATCCTGATCGAAGAACATTCGACCGTCGAGGCGTTCGCCTCGATCCTCACGCTCGAAACGAAGGCGCTGACCGCCGTGTCGCCGCTGGACGAGCAACTGCCCGCGATCGTCGAGAAGAAAACCGAATTGGTTGGCGTGCTCGCGCGGCTCGAAGCCGCGCGCGACGCGCAACTGGCCGAGCTCGGCTTGCCGGCCGGCTGGTCCGGCATGGAACTCGCGGCGAGCACCGACACGCGGCTCGCGATGCAGTGGAAGCTGCTGCAAAAAGCGGCCGAGCGAGCGCGGCGCGTCAATACCAACAACGGCGAGCTGATCCGCGTGCGCATGGATTACAACCAGCGCGCGCTGAAGGCGCTACAGGTCAACGTGCCGCCCAAGGTCAATCTGTATGGCCCGGATGGGCGGGTGCCGGCTTATTCGGGACTTTGATCCGCTCGTACACGCGCGACACTTCTTCCCAGGAAAAACCTGACGCGTGAGCTCGAAAAATAGTCAGAACGAGCCTGCCGACTCGAAATAGATTCGGCCGGCTCGAACCCGGCTCGTTTTTGGCGCCATTTCGGCCAAAGACTCGAAATCCAGCGACTGCTTCGCGCGGTCGGTCTCAGTGCGGGCCCGCTTGAAAGCCTCGCGGACGACCTGTTGGATACGATCGGGAACGCGCCTCGGCAGGTGGGCGTACTGCTTGCGCCTGTTCTTCGCGATGCCGATCCGGCAACGCCGCCCTTCCCTCACCACATCTCCCTCTTTCTCGCAACGTTAGCCATTCGGCTAGCTGGCGCGCAGCGCCACATCACGTTGAAATGGCAGTCCCGCTCGCGTTTTCGTATGCGTCACCCGGCTCACCGTTACGGCGCACTCACACGCGAGATTTTGCCACTATCGAGGTTGTGTAATGATGTGTATGATGAGAGGACTGCAGTATGAAGAGCGCCGAGGTCGTCAAATTGATCCAAGCCCATGGCTGGCAACTCGTCCGGATAACGGGCAGCCACCATCATTTTCGGCACGCGGAAAAGTCCGGTCTCGTGACCGTCCCGCATCCGAAAAAGGATCTTCCGCCCGGCACACTGAACAGCATTCTGAAACAGGCGGGGCTGAAATGAAGCATCTGATCTTTCCAATCGCAGTCGAGCCCGGAGACGGCACGCACGCGTTCGGCGTGGTGGTGCCCGACATTCCGGGCTGCCACTCCGCGGGCGATACGCTCGAGGAAGCCTATGCGAATGCCAGGGAAGCGATCGAATCCCACCTCGAAACCCTGCTCGACGAAGGGTTGCCGCTGCCCGAGCCGCTCACGCTCAGCGCGCATCGGCGCAATCCGGAGTTCGCGGGTTTTGTGTGGGGGTTCGTGACAACGCGCAACATTCCGGCGTTGAGAAAAGCGGTGCGCATCAACATCTCGCTGCCCGAGGTCCTGGTGCAGGAGATCGACGCGTATGCGCAGGCGCGCGGCATGTCGCGCTCGGCATTTCTGGCGCTCGCCGCCGAACATGAAATGGCCGGCGCGTGAGAAACACTGTGCGGCAAGCTGCGCACGTCGTGCAGCGAGCCTGTTGGCGCTGCCTCGGTTGAACAGGGGCGGGCGGGCCGCCAGCCGGTCTTCAAACCGGCGCTTCAGTTCGTCTCGGCGTTCGCCCAGGCCATTTCGCGCAGCCGCGCGCGCAGGCGCGCCACGGCCTGGCTATGCAGTTGGCACACGCGCGATTCGCTGACTTCCATCACCGCGCCGATTTCGCGCAGGTTCATGCCGCGCTCGTAGTACAGCGACATCAGCAGCTTCTCGCGCTCCGGCAAGCGGTCGATCGCCTCGACGAGCGCCGCGCGCAGGCTGTCGTCGAGCAAGGCCGAGAGCGGGTCCGAATGATCGACGCAGTAGCGGTCCAGAAACGGCTCGTCGTCGGCGGAACGGTCGAAGTCTTCGTAGTAGATGAGCTGGCTGCCGTGCAGGTCCTGCAGCATCGACTGATACTCGTCGAGCGGCATCTGCAGGTGCTCGGCGACCTCCGTTTCGCTCGCCGAGCGGCCGAGGTTCTGCTCCACCTTGTGCACCGCCGTTTCCACTTCGCGCGACGTGCGTCGCAGGCTGCGCGGCAGCCAGTCGTTGCTGCGCAGCTCGTCGAGCATCGCGCCGCGAATCCGCTGGCTGGCGTAGGTCTCGAACTGCGCGCCCTGGTCTTCCTTGTAGCGCCCGGCGGCATCCAGCAAGCCGATCATGCCGGCCTGGATCAGGTCGTCGAGATCGACGCTCGCCGGCATTTTCGCGACCAGCTGCAAGCCGAGCCGACGCACCAGCGGTGCGTACTTCGTCAGAACTTCGGCCTGGGAAATCTTTCCCTGAGCGTTGTACATCGTGCTCCCCTTCTCCTCGTGCACGCCGCTTAAGCGTGCTGCGCGGACGGTTGGTCGGCGTGGTGCGCCGCTGTAACTGTCGCGGACGCCCGCCGGGGCGTTTGCGACGACATCGCTGGCCGCATCGGCCAGTACTGCAATTCGGCGGCGAGCTGGCGGAAGTCGCGCGCGGCCGGCGCCGACGGGAACGCGTCGACGACACAGCGCGACAACTCCAGCGCCCGCGCCATGCGAGCGTCGGCCGCAATGCAGCCGGCGTCTTCGAGCGACACCGTCAGATAGCGCCCGGCCACGCCGGCAAAATTCGCGAACGTGGCATGCGCGTCGTTTGCGCTTTGCACATGATTCGCCAGCAGGCGAAACTGTGCGAACGCGTGCGCGTAGTGCAGACGCTTCATGCACGCATACGCGTCGGTGATCGCCTGGGCCGACACGCGCGTGACGATCATCACGTCGTGCGCCTGCTTCGCGAACGGCGAGAGATGCCCTGCGTCGTCGAGTTGCGCGTCGATCAGCACGATGTCGGCGGAACCGTCGAGCAACACGCTGAAGTCGGTCTCCGCGTGCCCCTCGCGGTTGTTGCGCGAGGCGGCCAGCACCGAAAAGCCGAGCGCATGGCGCGCGGCGGCGCAATCCACCGCCATCTCGCCGCGCATCACCGCCGCGAAATTACCCGCGCCGCGCAAGCCGCCGAGCATCGCGCTCACCGATTGCTCGCCGACGCATTCGTCGATCACGAGCACGTCCTTGCCCTGCTGCGCGAGTGCGGCGGCAAGGTTGACGACCACCGTGGTGCTGCCCGCGCCGGCCGACGCACCCGTCACCGCAATCACGCGCGCACCGCCGCGCGCAAGCAGCCGCCGCAAGCCTTCCGCCTGATCCGAGACGAGCTTATCCAAAGCGAACCTCGTGCAGCTCGGCCGTCGAGCGCGCGGACAGCGAAGACAGCAACGCGGGAATGTCGTCGTCCTGCGGCACGAACGGCGAGTTGTCGCGCGGAATGCAGAACGTGCTCTTGATGAGGAATTTCTTCGTCGCGACGTACAGGTTCTCCGGCACTTTCTGTCCGGTCGAGACGTAATGCACGGGCAGCTTGTAGCGAATCACCGTGTCGAGTACGCCGCCGAGGTTGGTCGCTTCGTCGAGCTTGGTGAGAATGCAACCGGCGAGCGGCTGCTGGTCCGGCGCGCGCTGATACGCCTGCACGACTTCGTTCAGGGTGTCGCCGTGGCTCGTTGCGTTGAGCAGCAGAAGGCGCTGCACCGGCTGACCGGCTCGGCACAGCATCGCGATCTGGTCCGACACGAGGCGGTCGCGCTGGCTCATGCCGATCGTGTCGATCAGCACGATGTGCTTGTTGCGCAGCTCGGAGAGCGCGAGTTGCAGGTCGGCGCTGTCCTTCACCGCATGCACCGAGACGCCGAGAATCTTGCCGAAGATGCGCAGTTGTTCGTGGCCGCCGATCCGGTAGCTGTCGGTCGTGAGCAGCGCGACCTTGCTCGCGCCGAAGCGCATCACGCAGCGCGCGGCGAGCTTGGCCGTGGTCGTCGTCTTGCCGACGCCGGTCGGGCCCATCAGTGCGAACACGCCGCCGCGCTCCATCAGCGCGTCTTCGTTTTCCATCACGGGCAGATTCGATTCGAGCACCGAGCGAACCCAGTCCATGCCGCCGTCCATCGTCTCGATGTCGTCGGGCAGGTTGTCGACCATCATCTGTACGAGCTGCGCGGAAAAACCCGCCGCGAACAGATGCTTGGTGAGCGCGGCGCGCGCCGGATTGCGGCGCTGGCGATCGCCCCACAAGAGGCCCGCGAAGTGCTCTTCCATCATGCCGCGCATCGACGACAGCTCGTTCATGACAGTGTCCTTGACGACCTGCTCCATACGCGCCTTGATCGCTTCGGCGACCGCGGCGGGCGTGCGGGTTTCGTCGGCGGCGGGCGGCATAGGCGCGAGCCTCTGCGCGGTGCGGCGCGCGGCGACCTGCGCGGCTTCGCGAGCCCACTCGGGCGTGTCGATGAAAGACGGCTCGGCAGCCGCCGGTTTGGCCGCGGGTCCAGTCGATGGTGCGGCGGCACGGTTCACCTCGACGGTGCTGCCGAGCCCCTTGGACGTCGCGACGGCGGGTGTCATCGCGGCGGGACGCGCGCTGTATTCGCCGCCCTGTTGCTGCTGCTCGGCGGCGATGCGGTGTGCGTGATCGATAAGCCACGGATTCGATTCGGCCATCGTGCGCGGCGCGATTGATTCGGTAGCGGCCGCGACGGGTGGCACCGGCACGCCGGCGGCCTTGAGCAGATCCGCGCGAATGTCTTCGGACAGACGTGTGGCGGCTGCGCGAGCACTGGAACCGGACGGCATGGCGGGCGCTGCCGCTGCAATAGACACGGGCTGGCTCGCGGCGAGCGCGGCGCCGGCCGTTGCGATGTCGGTCGCGTTGCCGGCCGCGCTTGGCGCGGTATTGCCCGGCAATGCAGTGGCCGGTGCGGGCATCGCGTTAGCGGCGGAAAGCGCCGTCGAATGAAGCGCCGGATTCGCACCGGGCATGGCTTTCGGCACAGTGGCAATCGCCGCGCCATGCTGCGCGTCATTCGCGAACGCACTGCTCACCGGCATCGTCCCCTCGCCCGCTTCCGGGCTCGCGCCGAACACCGACGAAAACACGTCGGGCATACCGCTCGCGTACGGATTCGCCGCTGCCATCGGTGCCGCCGGCAGCGCGCGCGGTGCGACTTGCGAGCCCATGCCCGCCCCCATCGGCACAGCCAGCCCGGTCGCCGCGCCTTCGCGCGCTTTCGGTGTGATCGCAGCGAGATCGCTATCGGCGAGCGCGACGATTTCGACGCTGCCGTCGTCCATCGTGCGATTCGACAGCACGACCGCGTCGGGGCCAAGTGCTTCGCGAACGAGCCGCAGCGCATCGCGACTGGTAGCACCGACAAATTTACGAATGTTCAAGCTGGACCCCCGATGAGGTGAACGGACTAGCGGACCGGCGATATACCCTTCCCATTGAGATCAATTATTGCGAAAGCTGTCGAGCGACGATCGATGGATAAAGACCGTGAAAAGCGGGCTATTCGTGCGATGGACACATGCCGGACATGTCGCGCGAGCAAGTCGCGGCCGAGGTGGCGACACCCGCGAAGCCGCGCGCCAGGCCGCAAAACCACGGCCCCAAACAAAAACCGGCGCCTCGAAGCGCCGGTTTCCGCCGTCAATGCACACGCCCGCACGCACGCCAAGCCGCTCAGCCCTGCGCGCCGATCAGATTCACCACCTTGACGTGCCTCGTGTCGGGCACTTCCGCATACGACAGCACCTTCAGTTGCGGCAGGCTGCGGCGCAGGAAGCGCGCGAGCATCGGCCGCAACGCGTGCTGCACGAGCAGCACCGGCGCGAGACCGAGATTCTGCTGACGCGTCATCGCCTTCTGCGTCTCGGCGAGCAGCGTATGCGCGAGGCCCGGTTCGAGCCCCGGGTTCGGTCCGGTCGAGAGCGCCTGCGACAGCACGCGTTCGAGGTTCGCGTCGAGCCCCATCACCTGCATGTCGCCGGTACCGGGGAACCACTGCTGCGTGATCGCGCGGCCCAGCGCGAGGCGTACCGCGGCGGTCAATTCGTGTGCATCGGTGATCTTCGCCGCGTGCTCGGCGAGCGCTTCGAGAATCGTGCGCATGTCGCGGATCGGCACGCCCTCTTCGAGCAGATTCTGCAGCACCTTTTGCAGCGTATTGAGCGGCAGCGCCTTCGGCACGAGATCGTCGACGAGCGAGGGCGTGTCCTTCTGCATCCGCTCGATCAGCGCCTGCACTTCGCGGCGGCCGAGCAGTTCCGACGCATGCGTGACGACGAGGTGATTGAGGTGCGTCGCCACCACCGTGCTCGAATCGACGACCGTGTAGCCGTACACCTGCGCCTGTTCGCGCAGGTTCGTGTCGATCCAGATCGCGGGCAGGCCGAACGCCGGGTCCTGGGTCGGCGTGCCGGGCAGCGCGGCCGACACCTGGCCCGGATTGATCGCGAGCCACTGGCCCGGATACGCTTCGCCCGCGCCGATCTCGACGCCCTTCAGCGCAATGCGATAGCCGTTCGGCCGCAATTCGAGGTTGTCGCGAATATGAATGACGGGCGGTAAAAAGCCAATTTCCTGCGCGAACTTCTTGCGGATGCTCTTGATGCGCTTGAGCAGTTCGCCGTCCGAGTTCTTGTCGACGAGCGGAATCAGCCGGTAGCCGACTTCGAGGCCGAGCGTGTCGATCATCGTCACGTCGTCCCAGCTGGCCTCGGTGTTCTCGACCGGCGCAAGCGCGGCCGGCGCGACCTCGGCGAGCGCGGTGCTGCTCTTGCGCTCCGCGGCGCGCTTTTTCATCGTGCGGCCGAGCTGGATCAGCGCGCCGCCGAGAATCAGGAACGCGAAGTGCGGCATGCCTGGAATCAGGCCCATTAGCACGAGAATGCAGCCCGTAATCATCAGCACGCGCGGATTCGTGAACAGTTGCCCCGTGAGCTGCGTGCCGATGTCCTCGTTGGTCGCGACGCGCGAAACGATCACGCCGGCCGCCGTCGAAATGACGAGCGACGGAATCTGCGCAACGAGGCCGTCGCCGATCGTCAGCAGCGTGTAGTTCTTGCCCGCCGCCGCAAAGCTCATGTCGTGCTGGACCATCCCGACGATCAACCCGCCGATGATGTTGATCACCATGATGAGCAGGCCGGCGATCGCATCGCCGCGCACGAACTTGCTCGCGCCGTCCATCGAGCCGTAGAACTCGGCTTCCTGGGCGACTTCGGCGCGGCGCTTCCTCGCCTGTTCCTCGTTGATGAGCCCCGCGTTCAGGTCGGCGTCGATCGCCATCTGCTTGCCCGGCATCGCGTCGAGCGTGAAGCGCGCGGACACTTCGGCGATCCGCCCCGCGCCCTTCGTGATGACCATGAAGTTGATGACCATCAGGATCACGAACACGACGATCCCGACCGCGAAGTTGCCGCCCACGAGGAAGTGGCCGAACGACTCGATCACCTGGCCGGCCGCATCGGGGCCGGTGTGGCCTTCGAGCAGCACGATCCGCGTCGAGGCGACGTTCAGCGAGAGCCGCAGCAGCGTCGAGAACAGCAGCACGCTCGGGAATGCGGCGAAGTCGAGCGGCTTCATCGTGTACATGCTGACGAGCAGCACCATCACCGAGAGCGCGATGTTGAAGGTGAACAGCAGGTCCAGCAGGAACGGCGGCAACGGCAGAATCATCATGCCGAGGATCATGCAGATCAGCACCGGCCCGGCGAGGGCGCGCAGATTGGTGCTGCTCAAGGCATCCGGCCGTCGGCCGAGGAAACCGGCGCGAGCGTTCATGCGGAGGCTCCCTTGTTGGCGTTGTTCGTGTCGTCGCTAGCGGGGTGGAGCGTGTCGGCGGCTTCCGCGGCCGCGTCGTCTGCGTCTTCGGCCGCGTCGTCGTCCGATATGCCGCCCTTGTCGAGTTCGGCAGGCACGTCGAGTTCGGTCGGCGCGACCGGCACCGCGCCGCCTTCGGTCCTGAAGCGCCGCAGCTGATAGACCCACGCGAGCACCTCGGCGACCGCGCCATAGAGCGGCCCCGGAATCTCGCGATTCAGCTCGACGTTGTGATAGAGCGCCCGCGCGAGCGGCGGCGCTTCGAGCAGCGGCACGTTGTGTTCGGCGGCGAGTTCGCGAATCCGCGCGGCCACGAGGTTCACGCCCTTCGCGACCACCTTCGGCGCGCGCATCTCGCCGTCGGTGTATTGCAGCGCGACTGCGAAGTGCGTCGGGTTCGTCACGACGACGTCGGCCTTCGGCACCTGCGCCATCATCCGGCGCCGCGCAATCGCGCGCTGCTGCTGGCGAATCTTGCCCTTGATGTGCGGATCGCCTTCGCTCTCGCGATGCTCGCGCTTCACCTCTTCCTTGGTCATGCGCAGCTTCTTGTGGAACTGCCAGAGCTGGTACGGCACGTCGAGCGCGGCCACCGCGAACATGCCTGCCACCGTCATGCCGCAGCACACGGCGATCAGATGCACGGAGTTGGCGAGCGCGAGATGGAGCGGCTGCGTCGCGAGCGCGAGGAATGCTTCGCGACGGTTCCAGATCGCCGTGCCGCCGATCAGCCCGACCACGAGCGTTTTCGCGATCGACATGCCGAGCTGGATCGGTCCGTTGATCGAAAAGATGCGGCCCAGGCCCTCGACCGGATTGAGCCGGCTGAACTTCGGTTCGAGCCCTTTCGCCGAAAGCTGCCAGCCGCCGAGCGCCATCGGCGCGAGCAGCGCGGCCGCGCCGGTCAGGCCGAGAATCGGCAGCAGCGCATAGAGCCCTTCGCGCGCGGCCGAGCCGGCGCCGCTCAGCATGCGGTTGGTGTCGAAGGTGCTCGCGTGATTGAACGCGAACGAGGCGCGCAGCATCGCCTCGAGGTGATCGCCGATCTGGCCGGACAGACCCCACACGCCGTAGAACCCCGCCGCCAGCAAAGCGAACGTCGACAGCTCCCGCGAACGCGCGACCTGCCCTTCCTCGCGCGCCTTCTGCAGGCGCCGGGGAGTGGCGGATTCGGTTTTTTCGAGGTCGCTATCCTCTGCCACGAAGCTCTCCAGTCGGCCGAGGCACGGCGCCTCTTTCCAGTGAGAGCGATTATTCCCGCTCGACGCAAGCGCCGATCGGCGGATAAGGGCGGAGAAACCGGGGTATTTCGACGGATGGCCCGTCAGGCCACGCGATCTCGCGCAGCCTGCCGGACTTCGGGCCGGGGTGTCCCGGCCCGGGATTCAGCCGGCCCGACGTCCGGCTGGGCGCTCGGAACGCTCAGAAGGCGACGAAAGGCGCGGCCCCGCCGTTCGCGGTCTTGTCGATGCCGTAGTACACGTAGCGGCCATAGAAGAACGGCAGACCAAGGTCGAAGCTGCTGTTGCCGCCGATCTGGCCGGCGAGGTCGTTGAACGCATAGTTGGCGGCGTTGCCGAACAGCGTCGCCGCGCTCACGATGCCGATGCTGGCCGTCGTCGAGGCGTTGTTCAGGCCGACCAGCTTGACCGAGCGGGTTTGCGCCGACGACGGGCAGTAGAAGCCCGGGAAGTTGCTGCCGCACAGCGCGAGCGAACTATCGGCGAAGAAGTAGCCATTCGAGCCGGAATCGAGGAACGCCTGCACCGTCGTGCCGTTGTACACGCTGTTGTTCAGGTCGCCGTACGCGTCGGTCGTGAAAGTCTGCGCACCCGTGAGCACGTTGTTCGACTGCGTGCCGATGCCGAACACGAGCGTGCCGTTCGCCGATGGCGCGCCGGCGGCGGGCAGCGACGGCATCTGCACGATCACGCCGTTGTTGTCGGCGAGGAAATTCGCCACTGGATTGGCAACCTGCTGCGTGGTCTGCACCGCCGCGCGTATGCAGGACGCGCCGCTCGGGCAGGCGAAGTAGTTGCTGTAGGTCGCCGCGGTGGCGGCATTCGCGCAGGTGGCGCCGCAATCGATGGGCGCGGTGCCCACGCCGAGAATGCCGTTCGCGCCGAGCTCGCTGGCCGTGTTCTCGGCCGGGCCGCTGCCGCAGCCGCGCGCGGGTATCGTGCTCGCGTTCATGTCGCCGATGATCTGCAGCGGGATGCCGCTCGCGCTCGTCGTCTCGCCGCCCACCTTGACGATCGCGGTACGCACGGAGCCCCACGTGTAGCCGTCGGCGAACGTCGCGCATTCGGCGAGCGGCGCGCCATCGCTCGCCGACGCGCTCGTCGGCAACGCGGCGAGCAACGACTGATTGAGCACCGAGCTCACCACGCGCAGCCCGAACGAGCCGGTGTCGAGCTGGATGTTGTTGATCGTCTGGCAGTTGCTCGTGCCCGGCACGCAGATCGTCACGCTGACGGCCGGAATATTCGGCACGCCGCTCACCCCGGCGCCGACCGTGATCGGCACCGTGTTCGCGGCGCTCGAGGCGATCGGCTGCTGGGTCGGGCTGGCCGGCAGCGAGCCGCCGTTCAGCGTGCTCGAGCCGTTGTTGCTGGAACTGGAGTTGTTGTCGCCGCCGCCACCGCCACCGCCGCCGCATGCGGCGAGCGTGGCCGCGAGCACGACAGCGAATACGGCCAGCATGGCCTGCTTCCAGCCTTTGACTTTGGCGATCGTGTGCATGGTTCGCATCGTCGTCCTCATTACTGGATATCGGAGCCGCTGACGCCGGCGGGTAGCGCGGACGGCAGCCACGCGACGCCGCTAAACGCGCCCATGTGGCCGGCCGACTGCACCACGAGTCCGCTCTGCTCGACGCTGACCGGACCGCGCGCCGCGCGCGCGGCCTTCACGCCCGCGACGTACTGCGGGAAATAACTACCGAGCAGATCATTGAGATCGGGCATTTGCGGACCATGCCACGCGATGCCGAACACGGAGCCGTTGGCGGCAAGATATTCGCGGACCACGGTGCCGTTGCCGAACGTAGTCTCACGCACGGTATAGGAAGAAGCGGTAGAAGACGCGGCGGACGCCGCACTCGATGCCGAGCGCATCACGCTCTGTGCCGCGCCGCTGGCGGGCTGTACCACGCGGGAAGAAACCGAGGCGTCCGCGGGCGCCGTCAGCGGCGCGGCGCCGAGAGCCGCATGAGCGGACGGCGCGGCCATCAAGGCCGCGAGAGAACACGGTAAAACCAGCGCCACGGCTTGCACGGCGCGACATACACGACTGCGCATAACGATGCTCCTCCTGGACTGCGAGCGCGGCGCACGCGTCGCGCGAACCGGCCGCAGGTAGGCAGATGATACGGCACAGCCCCGCTCGCAACCTTAGGGAGTCTACCTCATCGGGTGACCGCCCGACGCTGCCGGAACGCCGTGCCGCGCTTCGACCTCGTAGTATGCCTGCGCCTGATGCCGGCCTGCAGAGGGCGCGAACGCGCGTAGGCCTTACCGTCCATTACAGACAGGAAACCGTCTGCAACGGGCGGGCTCGCCAACGCGCGCGCCGGCCTCAGAAGCCGAGGCTCGCGAGCAGATCGTCGACCTGCGATTGATCCTGCACCACGTCGGTTTTGTTTTCCGGATTGATCTGCGGACCGTTCAGCAGATGCTCGGGGCTGCCGGTCGGCGACACCTCGGCCGCGAGCGCCGCCGCGTTCGCCGCGAACTGCTCGCGCCGCTCGAGCGCGATGTTCTCGACGAGCACGCCGAGCAGCTGCTGCTCGATCAGATACACGACCTCGGTGATCTTCTTGATCACCTGGCCGGTCAGGTCCTGGAAGTCCTGCGCGAGCATGATCTCCATCAACTGCGCATTGGTCGCGCTGGTCGCCTCGGGCACGCCGCGCAGGAACGTGCGCGTGTCGTTCATGAGCGCGCGCACTTCCTCGCGCTCGATCGGCGCCGCGTACCACTGCTCCCAGCGCGCGTCGAGTTCGCCCGCGTCCTCGCGCAATTGCTCCTGCACCGGCTTCGCGATGTCGATCGCCGACAGCACGCGCTCGGCGGCCTGCTCGGTCATGTTGGCGATGTACTTCAGGCGGTCGCGCGCATCGGGCACGGCTTCGGCCGCGCGCTCGACGTGCTTGTCGAGCCCGAGTTCGCGCATCGAATCGCGCAGCGTGCGCGTCAGCTGGCCGATGCGCGCGAGGATGCGGTCCGATGCGAAGTCGCCGCTCTCTTGGGCCGCGTCGGCGCCAGGCGTTTGGGTCGGCGCAGTCACGTCAGCTCCCGGCTTTCGCCATCTTCTCGAGAATCTTGTTGAGCTTCTCGTCGAGCGTCGCGGCCGTGAACGGCTTGACGACGTAACCGCTCGCGCCGGCCTGGGCCGCGGCGATGATGTTTTCCTTCTTCGACTCGGCCGTCACCATCAGCACCGGCAGATGCGAGAGATTGGCGTCGGCGCGGATTTCCTTGAGCATCGCGAGACCGTCGAGGTTCGGCATGTTCCAGTCGGAGATCACGAAGTCGTAGCTGCCGCCGCGCAGACGCGCGAGACCGGCCTGGCCGTCTTCCGCCTCGTCGACGTTCGCGTAGCCGAGCTCCTTGAGCAGATTGCGGACGATCCGGCGCATCGTCGGAAAATCGTCAACCACCAGAATCTTCATTCCCTTATCCATTTCCATTCCCTTTCTTGATTCATGATGCGGCGAGTGGCCGCCTCAATCTACGCGGGCGCATCATACCCGCTGAACGCGTTCGCCCATCGACGACAAACGCGCCATCACGCGCCGGCTCATTTCCGGCAGCGCGGCGATTTCATCGGCGGCGCCGAGCGCGATCGCCTCGCGCGGCATGCCGAACACGATGCAGCTCGCTTCGTCCTGCGCCAGCGTATAGGCACCGGCCCTTTTCATCTCCAGCAGACCGGCCGCGCCGTCGCGCCCCATGCCGGTCAGAATCACGCCGACCGCGTTCTTGCCCGCATGCTGCGCGGCCGATCTGAACAGCACGTCGACCGACGGACGATGCCGGTTCACCGGCGGGTCGTCGGACAGGTGCGCGATATAGTTCGCGCCGCTCCTCGCGAGCAGCAGATGCGCGTGGCCGGGCGCGATATACGCATGCCCCGGCAGCACGCGCTCGCCATGCTCCGCTTCTTTAACGGTAATCCGGCACAAACCATTGAGGCGTTGCGCGAAAGATTTCGTGAAGCCCGGCGGCATATGCTGCGCGATCAGCACCGCGGGCGCGTCGGGCGGCAGCGGCACGAGCACTTCGCGGATCGCCTCGGTGCCGCCCGTCGACGCGCCAACGATGATGAGCTTCTCGGTACTCAGCAACGGGTTGTTGAAGAGCGGCGTGTTGCCGGCCGGCGCATGCGCGGCGTGCGCGGCCGCATGCTGCACGGGCGCGGCCTGGCGCACGCGCGCGCGGGCGGCCGCGCGCACCTTGTCGGCGAGCTTTTCCGCGTAGTCGAGCATGCCGTCGCGAATGCCCACCTTCGGCTTGGTCACGAAATCGACCGCGCCCAGTTCGAGCGCGCGCAGCGTGATTTCGTTGCCGCGCTCGGTCAGCGACGACACCATCACGACCGGCATCGGCCGCAGCCGCATCAGCTTTTCGAGGAAGTCGAGGCCGTCCATGCGCGGCATTTCGACGTCGAGCGTCAACACGTCGGGGTTGTGCTGCTTGATGAGTTCGCGCGCGACGAGCGGGTCGGGCGCCGTCGCCACCACCGTCATGTCCGGCTGGCCGTTGATGATCTCGGTCATCAGACTGCGGATCAGCGCCGAATCGTCGACGCACAGTACCTTGATCTTTTGCACAGCGCTCACGCCTCCTCTGTGGTTCTGGCGTTGTTGGAATAAGTCGGGCGCGGGCTCGCGCCGAACAGTTCGATTCTCGGCCGCGCGGCGGCCGGCGAAGCGAACAGCTCGACCCGCCTGCGCGCCGCCGCAAGCCGCTCGGCGCGCGCTTCGGCGCTTTGCCGCACGAGCGCCTGTTCGCGCTCGGCCACGCCCGCTTCCTGCTGCACGCGCAGTTTCTTCACCATCACCTGGCCCGTGCGCGGCATGAACGCGACCTTGCGCGGATGCGAGCCCTGCAGGTCCTCGGCGACGATGCGGATTTTTTCGGTAGCGAGATAGCGGCGCACGAATTCGGAGTTGCGATCGCCGATGTTCATCGTCGTCATGCCGGCGAGCACCGCGCCGCCGCCGAACACCTTCGCTTCGAAACGCTCGCGCCGCCCGCCGGCCTTGATCAGTTCGTTGATCAGCACTTCCATCGCGTAGGCTCCGTAGCGCATCGAGTCCGACGCGGCCTGCGCGACGTCGGCGCCGTCGTCGGGCAGCATGAAGTGATTCATGCCGCCGATACCGGCGGTACGGTCCTGAATGCAGGCCGCGACGCACGAGCCGAGCACGGTCACGAGCACCATGTCCTCGTGTGTCGTGTAGAACTCGTTGGGCAACAGCTTCACGCCGGGGCGCTTGAAGTGGTTGTCGTAGTAGAGATTGGATGCGATCGGCAACGCGCTGCTCATGCTGTCACCCCGCTCGTCGTGTGATGCGCCGCGGTGCGCGCGTGCGGGCGTTCGCCGCCTGCGTCGCGCGTCAGTTCATAGACGGTCTGTCCGCGCAGCCGGAACGCCTGCGTCACGTACGTGAAGTTCTCCGAATGACCGGCGAACAGCAGGCCGCCCGGCTTCATCAGCGGCTCGAAGCGCGTGAGCACCTGGGCCTGCGTCGGCTTGTCGAAATAGATCATCACGTTGCGGCAGAAGATCGCGTCGAACTGCGTGCGCAACGGGTAGTCGCGATCGGTCAGGTTCAACTGCTCGAAGCGCACGAGCGCGCGCACTTCGGGCCGCACCTTGACCATTCCCGCATGCGCGCCCGTGCCCTTCAGGAAGAAGCGCTTCAGCCGCTCGGGCGAGAGGTTCTTGACCTGGTCGAACGGATAGACGCCGGCCTCGGCCTTCGCGAGCACCTGGGTGTCGATGTCGGTCGCAAGCACCGACGCCTGCCGCGCGCCGCTCTCGCCGAGCGCTTCGATCAGCGTCATCGCGATCGAGTACGGCTCTTCGCCCGTCGAGGCGGCCGAGCACCACACGGAAACCGGCTGCGCGCGGCGCGGCACGAAGTCGGCGAGGATCGGAAAGTGATGCGCTTCGCGAAAGAACGCGGTGAGGTTGGTGGTCAGCGCGTTGGTGAACGCTTCCCACTCGGCCGGGTCGTTTTCCGCTTCGAGCAGATCGAGATACTGCCGGAACGTTTCGAGGCCGCGCGCGCGCAAGCGGCGCGCAAGGCGGCTGTACGCCATGTCGCGCTTGTGATCCGACAGCGAAATGCCCGCCGAGCGATGAATCAGATCGCGGATGCGGGCGAAGTCGGCCGACGTGAATTCGAAGTCACGCCCCGTTTCGGCGGGTCTCGCCGGCTCGATCCGGTCGGGGACCGCCCGTGCGGGGCGTTGCGGTGCGCGCGTCATCATGAGAGGTCTAGAACGTTTCCCAGTCGGCATCCGAGCCCGCCGTCGCGGTGCTCGCGGCAAGCGCGGGAGCCGCTGCGGCCGGACGCGCGAAGGCGA
>NZ_VWWM01000074.1:0-33780 GCF_011752945.1 Paraburkholderia sp. Cy-641 | reverse complement strand
GAGCGGCGCGCCGCCTGCCGGGTCGCCGACGCCGACGTCCGTGCCAAGATAGGCGGTGCGCAGTTCGTACGCGAGCACCTGCACCGCTTGGGCGAGATTGAGCGAGCTATAGGCCGGATTGGCCGGAATATGCGCAAGCGCGCTGCAGCGCTCGACGTCCTCGTTCGACAAGCCCGTGCGCTCGTTGCCGAATACCAGCGCGATCTCGCCGTGTACCGCCTGTTCGTGCGCGATGGCGGCGGCCGCGCGCGGCGTCCATTGCGGCGGGCCGTATTCGCGCAGCCGCGCGGTCAGCGCGATCGACCAGTGCACGCCCGCGAGCGCATCGGCGAGCGTCGGCACGATGTGCACCGAGGCGAGCACGTCGTCGGCGCCGCTCGCCATCGCGATCGCTTCGGGATCGTTCTGCACGTTCGGCACGCGCGGCGACACCAGCACGAGCCGCGAGAAGCCCATGGTCTTCAGCGCGCGCGCCGCGGCGCCGACGTTGCCGGGATGGCTGGGCTCGACGAGCACGAAGCGCGTCGACGTAAAGCCGCCGCGCAGTTCGGCCACGGCGGGATCGGAGGAATGGTGGGTGTGCTCCACGATAAAACTCGGCAGGCTAAAGATGCGTATGGTAGCGCCAACCCGCCGCCGCGCCGAATCATCCGTATGCGCGGCGGCGCCAGGACTCAGGTAAAATGCTGCGTTTCGTGTCCGGCACGGGCAAATGCCCAGGCATTCACCGAACCGGGCGCCACGTTCTTATCCAATTCGTCCCCGTCGACGGAATGCAATACGAGGAATGCGCAGCAGCGCTTTGCCCGGCTTGTTTTCCGTGCTGTTTCCGCGCCTTCGCGGCACCCTGTTAGCGCAGGTTTAGCGCTTATTTTCCGGCAAGCAGCCGTGCTGCCCCGGCACAAGGATCCAGACTCATGCATCCCATGCTCAATATCGCCGTGAAGGCCGCCCGCCGCGCAGCGCAAATCATCAACCGCGCGTCGCTCGACCTCGACCTGGTCCAGGTCAGCAAGAAGCAGCACAACGATTTCGTCACGGAGGTCGACAAGGCGTCGGAAGCCGCGATCATCGAAACGCTGAAGACCGCCTATCCCGATCACGCAATTCTCGCCGAAGAGTCGGGCAAGTCGGACAACGACTCCGAATACCAGTGGATCATCGATCCGCTCGACGGCACCACCAACTTCATCCACGGCTTTCCGTACTACTGCGTGTCGATCGCGCTCGCGCACAAAGGTATCGTCACGCAGGCCGTCGTCTACGATCCGAACCGCAACGACCTGTTCACTGCCTCGCGCGGCCGTGGCGCGTTCCTCAACGACCGCCGCATCCGCGTCGCCAAGCGCGACCGCCTTGCCGACTGCCTGATCGGCACCGGCTTCCCGTTCCGCGAGCAGGACAGCCTCGAAGCGTACGGTCGCCAGTTCGCCGAAATGACCGAAGCCTGCGCGGGCCTGCGCCGTCCGGGCGCCGCCGCGCTCGATCTCGCGAACGTCGCCGCCGGCCGCATGGACGGCTTCTTCGAGCAGGGTCTGCACCCGTGGGACGTCGCGGCGGGCAGCCTGCTGATCACGGAAGCGGGCGGTCTGGTCGGCAACTACACGGGCGACTCGGACTTCCTGCACGTCGGCGAAGTCGTCGCGGGCAACCCGAAGGTCTACGCGCAGATGATTCCGGTTCTGTCGCGCTACAGCCGCACGCGTCAGCAGTCGGCCTGACGCGTGCCGCCGCGGGCTGCGGGCGGACTCGCGTAATCGGCGCACGGCAAAGCGGCTTCAGCCGCTTTTTTTTGTTGGCTGCACTGCAGCGTACACACGTTCGTGCTACAAAGCCGGGGTGCCATGCGCTCTCCTGCCGGCGCGGTTTGCCGGTGTCGGTGCGGGCCGCTGCCACGCCCTGTTGCCGCTCCCTCGCCGCCCTCTTCCCGACTCGCGCGCAGCCTCTCATCCGCTTCATGAAAAAAGGCTTTTACACGATCATTGCGGCGCAATTCGTTTCGTCGCTCGCGGACAACGCGCTGCTGATCGCCGCCATCGCGCTGCTTTCGGTAATCCGCTCGGCTGCCTGGGTCACCCCGCTGCTGCAAATCTTCTTCACGATTTCGTACGTGCTGCTCGCGCCCTTCGTCGGTGCGTTCGCGGACTCGCTGCAAAAGCGCCACGTCATGTTCATCTCCAACGCGCTCAAGGCGAGCGGCTGCCTGCTGATGATCGCCGGCGTTCATCCGATGATTGCGTACGGCGTGGTCGGCTTTGGCGCGGCGGCCTATTCGCCGGCCAAGTACGGCATCCTCACCGAGCTGCTGCCCGCCGACAAGCTCGTCCAGGCCAATGCATGGCTCGAATCGGCCACGGTCCTTTCGACGATCGCCGGCACGATGCTCGGCGGCGCGCTGATCAGCGTGTCGATCGGGCACTTCGTCGCGCACGCGCATCTGCCGCTGATCGGCTCCGCCGCCGATCTCGCGATGTTCGCGGTGATGGTCACTTACGCCGTCGCCGCCGCGATCAACGTCTTCATTCCCGACACCGGCGCGCGCTATCCGAACCGTCTGTCGGAGCCGAAGAAGCTGGTCGGCGAATTCCATCACTGCTTTCATGTGCTGTGGGCCGACAAGCTCGCGCAGATCGCGCTGTGGGTCACGACGCTGCTGTGGGGTGCCGCGGTGACGATGCAGTTGCTCGTGCTCAAATGGGCGAACGTGAACCTTGGGCTGACGTTGTCGAAAGCAGCGGTCATGCAGGGCGTGAGCGGCATCGGCATCGCGCTCGGCGCGACGGCCGCCGCCGCGTTGATTCCGCTGCGCAAATCGCTGCGCGTGCTGCCGGTCGGCGTGCTGACCGGCGCGGTGGCGATCGCGATGGCGTTCTACAACAAGGATCTGTTCCCGCCCGGCGCGGGCCTGCGCATCGGCTCGCACGTCGCGCCCGCCTATCTCCTGCTCGCCTATCCGCTGATGATCGTGCTCGGCGCGCTGTCGGGCTTTTTCATCGTGCCGATGAACGCGCTTCTCCAGCATCGCGGCGCGACGCTGCTGTCGCCCGGCCACTCGATCGCCGTGCAGAACTTCAACCAGAACCTCGCCGTGCTGCTGATGCTCGGCATGTATGCGCTGCTGCTCATCGCGAAGCTGCCCGCGCAATGGATCATCGTCGTGTTCGGCAGTTTCATCACGCTGCTGATGTGGCTCGCCATGCGGCGCAGCGCCGTGAACGAGCGCATGGTCGACATGCGTGCGATGGTCGAGGAATGAATGCATGACGATTCGCCTTCGGTGATTCGGTAGCTCGATGACTCCGGCAAGCGCGCGTCTCGGCGCGCCGCCACGGCGATACGCATCGTCGCAGCCCGCCCGTTCGCGCTGCCGTGGAGATTTCATGCTGCCACAGCCGTTTTGCGTCGTGCATCGGCCGTTCGGCCAGGGTCCGTTCGCCGCGCGGGCGGGTTAAACTCACGCCCTGAGCATCTACCGCAAGAAGACACCAAGGATGGGCATTCAAACCGCAGCGGCCAACGACGTCGCACAACACACTCCAATGATGCAGCAATATTTGCGCATCAAAGCGGAGCATCCGGGCACGCTCGTGTTCTACCGGATGGGCGACTTCTACGAACTCTTTTTCGACGACGCGGAGAAAGCCGCGCGGCTGCTCGATCTGACGCTCACGCAGCGCGGCGCGTCGGCGGGCAATCCGATCAAGATGGCCGGCGTGCCGCATCACGCGGTCGAACAGTATCTGGCCAAGCTCGTGAAGCTCGGCGAATCCGTGGCGATCTGCGAACAGATCGGCGACCCGGCCACCTCGAAAGGGCCGGTCGAGCGCAAAGTCGTCCGTGTGGTCACACCGGGCACGCTGACGGATGCCGCGCTGCTGTCCGACAAGAGCGACGTTTACCTGCTCTCGATGTGCGTCGCGCACAATCGCCGCGGCGTTGCGACGAGCGTCGGCCTCGCATGGCTCAATCTCGCGAGCGGCGCACTGCGTCTCGCGGAAGTCGCGCCCGACCAGGTGGCCGCGGCACTCGAACGCATTCGCCCCGCTGAAATTCTCGTCGCCGACGCGAGCGCCGATTCGGCAAGCTGGACGCCGCCCACCAACGCGGGCGCACTCACGCGCATGCCGGCCTGGCACTTCGATATCGCGTCGGGCACGAAGCGCCTGTGCGACCAGCTCGAAGTGGCAAGCCTCGACGGCTTCGGCGCGCATTCGCTCGGCTGCGCGTGCGGCGCGGCCGGTGCGTTGCTGCTCTACGCGGCGTCCACGCAAGGCCAGCAATTGCGACACGTGCGCAGCCTGAAGGTCGAATACGAGTCCGAATATATCGGCCTCGACCCCGCCACGCGCCGCAACCTCGAACTCACGGAAACACTGCGCGGCACCGAATCGCCGACGCTGTGCTCGCTGCTCGACACCTGCTGCACGACAATGGGCAGCCGCCTGCTGCGTCACTGGCTGCACCATCCGCCGCGCGAATCGGCGGTTGCGCAGGCGCGTCAGCAGGCCATCGGCGCGCTACTCGACGCGCCGCCCGGCGCCGATCTCGATACCTTGCGCCAGGCATTGCGGCAAATCGCGGATATCGAGCGGATCACCGGACGTCTCGCCCTGCTCTCGGCGCGGCCGCGCGATCTGTCGAGCCTGCGCGATACGTTCATCGCGCTGCCGGCACTGCGCGCGCAGCTTGCCGCGGTGTCGTCGAACGCGGCTTCGCTCGCGCGCATCGACGCGGCGCTGGAGCCGCCAGCCGAGTGCGTCGAACTGCTCAGGCACGCGGTCACGCAGGAGCCGGCCGCGATGGTGCGCGACGGCGGCGTGATCGCACGCGGCTACGACGCGGAGCTCGATGAACTGCGCGACATTTCGGAGAATTGCGGGCAATTCCTGATCGATCTCGAAACGCGCGAACGCGCGCGCACCGGCATCGGCAATCTGCGCGTCGAGTACAACAAGGTGCACGGCTTCTATATCGAAGTCACGCGCGGCCAAACCGACAAGGTGCCCGACGACTATCGTCGCCGTCAGACGCTGAAGAATGCCGAGCGCTACATCACGCCGGAACTGAAGACCTTCGAGGACAAAGCGCTCTCCGCCCAGGAGCGTGCGCTTGCGCGCGAGCGCGCGTTGTACGACGCGTTGCTGCAAGCACTCCTGCCGTTCATTCCGGACTGCCAGCGCGTCGCCTCGGCACTGGCCGAACTCGATCTGCTGGCGGCTTTTGCCGAACGCGCCCGCGCGCTCGACTGGGTCGCGCCGAGCTTCTGCGCGGATGCCGGCATCGACATCGAGCAGGGCCGCCATCCGGTGGTCGAGGCCCAGGTCGAGCAGTTCATCGCGAACGACTGCATGCTCGCCGCCGAGCGCAAGCTGCTGCTGATCACCGGCCCGAACATGGGCGGTAAATCGACGTTCATGCGTCAGACCGCGCTGATCGCGCTGCTCGCCTACGTGGGCAGCTACGTGCCGGCACGGCGCGCGGCCTTCGGGCCGATCGACCGCATCTTCACGCGCATCGGCGCGGCAGACGATCTCGCCGGCGGCCGCTCGACCTTCATGGTCGAAATGACCGAAGCCGCCGCGATCCTCAACGACGCGACACAGCACAGCCTCGTGCTGATGGATGAGATCGGCCGTGGCACCTCGACGTTCGACGGTCTCGCGCTCGCCTGGGCAATTGCACGGCACCTGCTCGCGCACAACGGCTGCTACACGCTGTTCGCAACGCACTACTTCGAGCTGACGCAACTGCCGCTGGAATTTCCGCACGCGGCCAACGTGCATCTGTCGGCGGTCGAACACGGGCATGGCATCGTGTTCCTGCATGCGGTCGACGAAGGGCCGGCCAACCAGAGCTACGGTCTGCAGGTCGCGCAACTGGCCGGGGTGCCGAACGCGGTGATCCGCGCGGCGCGCAAGCATCTCGCACATCTCGAACAGCAATCGGCCGCACAGCCCGCGCCGCAACTCGATCTGTTCGCCGCGCCGCCGATGCTCGCCGAAGACGCGGACGACGACAACGATGCCGACACCCATGCGTCACCCGCATCGCCCGCGATGCAGGCCGTCGTCGAGCGTCTGCGCGGCATCGATCCGAACGATCTGCGGCCGCGCGAAGCACTCGATCTGCTGTACGAACTACATGAACTGGCCGTCGCGCCGGATGCGGACCGTTGACGCACACCGGCATCCCCAACGGCCGCGCGAGTTTCGCGCGGCGCTGAGCCACGCGCGCGCGCTCGTGGGCGGCATCGCCGCGCTCGCGGCACTGTGCGCGTGGACCACGCCTGCGCGGGCCGAGGCCTCGCGTTTCACGTTCGCGGTCATCGCGGACACGATGCGCAGCCCCGCCGACGAAGCCTCCACACAGCGGTTGCTCGATGCGATCGGCCGCGAGCGCGCGGTGCGCTTCATTGTCTACGACGGCAATCTGAAGGGGCCGAAGGAAGTCTGCCGCGACACGCTTTACGAGCGCCGTTACGCGCTGCTCGAAAACTCGCGCCTGCCGCTCTTCTTCATTCCCGGCGAACACGACTGGGTCGATTGCGGGACGGCCGAAGCCGGCGGCTTCGATCCGGTCGAGCGGCTCGATCTGCTGCGGCAAACGCTATTCGCCGACTCCACCTCGATGGGTCAGAACCCGATTGCCTTGACGCGCGAAAGCGAAGTCTCGCGCTTTCGTCCGTTCCGTGAAAACGTGCGCTGGGTCATGAGCGAAAGCGCGAACGAAAGGGCAAACGACAGGACCGCCGATCAGGCCCGCGACATCGTGTTCGTCGGCCTGAACGCGCCGGGGCCGAACAATCACTATCTGACCGCGGGCGGCCGCAACGGCGAGTTCGAGGATCGCGTGATCGCCAATGCATTCTGGCTCGAACACGCGGGCGAATATGCGAAACGCCGCGACGCGCGTGCGATCGTCGTGTTCATCGAGGGCGACTTCGATCCGGAGCGCTACAAGCGGCCCGAGCGGTTCGCGTGGCTGCATTTCGCGCGCAGCACGCGTCGCGATGGCTTTCTCGAACTCAAGCGCAGCCTCGTCAAGCTCGCGCAGACTTTTCACGGGCCCGTGGTCGTGATTCATGCCGACGACGAACGCGTGGCCGGCGGCTTCGTGATCGATCAGCCACTACGCAACGACAAGGGCATGGCCGTGACGAACCTCACGCGTATCGGGCTTGCGCCGCGCGATCGTTTTAACCAGTGGATTCAGATTGAAGCGGATTTCGGCAGGAAAACGCCGTTCCGTGTGAGCGTGCACGACGTGCCGAAACAAATACCGCTGCCGACTACGCCGCCGCTGCAATCGCACGATGAATCCGGTGCGTCGATGTCGGGCTCGCCCGATATGCCGAATGTGCCGGGCTTCGGTCCGGCGTCGGAATTGCCGCCGCTGCTGCCGCAGGCACCAGGCGCACCTGGTACACCCGGCGGGCCGCAGCTGGATCAGGAAGGTAGTGAATATGAGCCGGCGATTTCGATGCCGCCGGGGTCGATACTGCCGGCTTCGCCATCGGTGCCGGCACCCTCGCCTGCGTCGGCACCGGCCACGTCGCTGCGCGTGCCGCCGGGCACGCCTTCAGGCGCACCCGGCTGAGCGGCAAGCTCAGTGCAAAGTGGGTTTGGAGTCGTCTTCTTCGTCGTCCTCGTCGTCGTCGAGAACTTCGAGGCCGTCGGCGCCGTGCGCGTGTTCGTGTTCGATTTCGTCTTCGGTCGCGGGGCGCACGTCTTTCACGGTCAGCGCGAAACGCAGTGCCATGCCGGCCAGCGGATGATTACCGTCGAGCACGACCTTGTCTTCCGCGACGTCGGTCACGACGTACACCAGCGCATCGATTTCCTCGTCGCCATCTTCCGGCGTGCCTTCGAACTGCATGCCGACTTCGAGCGGTTCCGGGAAACGATCGCGCGGTTCGATCTTCACGAGTTCGGGATCGTACTCGCCGAATGCGTCTTGCGGCTCGAGCTGGATCTGGGTCTCGAAGCCGGCCTCGTGGCCGTCGAGCTCTTCCTCGATCTTGGGGAACGTGCCATCATAGCCGCCGTGCAGATAGACCATCGGCTCGTCGCTCTCCTCAATCAGATTGCCTTGAGCATCCGACAGCTTGTAGGCGACCGACACGACGGTGTTCTTTGCAATTTTCATTCGATTCTCCAGAATACAGCTCTCATTATACGATGCCGAGGCGCCCCACTCACCTCCCGGCCGATGCAGCTTCGGCACGCAATTCCTCGTCTGCTTCAAAGCCTGACTCAAAACCCAACTCAAGGCCTGAGTCAAAGCCTGATTCAAAGCCAGCCTCAAAGCCCGTTTCGAAGCCCACCGCAATGCCCACGCTCCCACCTTCACCCGACATACCGACCGCATTGCTCGGCAATCTGACGCCGTCGCAATTCATGCGCCGCTACTGGCAGAAAAAACCGCTGCTGATCCGCCAGGCGATTCCGGACCTCGAAGCGCCGCTGTCGCGCGACGAACTTTTCGAGCTGGCCGATCAGGACGATGTCGAAGCGCGCCTGATCACCCACTTCCGCAACAGGTGGCAACTCGAACACGGCCCGTTCGCCCCCGACGAGTTGCCGTCGCTCAAGCAGCGCGCATGGACGCTGCTCGTGCAAGGCGTGGACCTGCACAATGATCGCGCCCGCGACCTGCTGAACCGCTTCCGCTTCGTGCCGGACGCGCGGCTCGACGACCTGATGATCTCGTACGCGAGCGACGGCGGCGGCGTCGGCCCCCACTTCGATTCCTACGATGTGTTTCTTTTGCAAGTAAAAGGCAAGCGCCGCTGGCGCATCAGCGCGCAGAAAGACCTAACGCTGCAAGCCGGCTTGCCCTTGAAAGTTTTACAGAACTTCGAGCCCGAAGAGGAGTGGGTGCTGGAGCCAGGCGACATGCTGTATCTGCCGCCGCACATCGCGCATGACGGTATTGCCGAAGGCGAATGCATGACCTGCTCGATCGGTTTTCGCGCGCCCTCCGCGAGCGAGTTGACCGCGCAGTTTCTCTACCATCTGGCCGAGCGCGGCGAGTCCGCGGGCAAGGCCGGCGTGCTTTACCGCGATCCGCAGCAACCGGCCGTCGAGCGTCCGGCCGAGCTGCCGCCGGCGCTCGTCGAGAAGGTTGGCGCGATCCTTGCTCGAATCAAATGGAATGAGCAGGACATTGCGTCGTTCCTTGGCACGTATCTCAGTGAACCCAAGCCGAGCGTCGTCTTCGATCCGCCGCAACGGCCGCTCAACGAGGCCCGTTTCGTCAGCGAAGTGTCGAAACGTGGCCTGCGGCTCGACCGCAAGACCAACCTGTTGTATGAACGCCGTTTTTTCTTCGTAAATGGAGAAGAAATGTCGTGGGACGGCGCGAAAAAATGGCTGTTTGATCTCGCTAATCTACGGTGCATGAGTGCGAAACGCTTTGTAACACTCTCGCACGATTCATCGGTGACAGCACTGCTACACGAGTGGTATTGTGCGGGCTGGATACAGGTGGGCGAGCTTGCGTAAGTCTGCCCGCGTGCTATACCGTACAGTGAAATTTTGTATGAGAAAGACAACGTATTGACCCCGGATTTATCGACTGTCAGTACGAAAGTGCATATAATTTCCGCCCAAGCCGTAGGGAAGATTTCAGCTCGTCAAAAGAGCATCTCCACCAGCGGCCCAGGTCGGTGTTGGAGCACATTACCGGTTTTATTTTGCGCTGTTGCTTACCTTTAAACCATAAAAGGACGTGATCATGAAGAAATCCCTCCTCGTAGCATCCCTGTTGGCAGCTGTGGCACTGGCTGCATGCAACAAGAGCAACGACCAGGCCGCCGCACCGGCTAGCGACGCAGCTGCTGCTTCGGCACCGGCTGCTGCAGCTTCGGACGCAGCAGCTGCTGCGTCGGGTGCTGCTGCTGCTGCGAGCGACGCTGCTGCTTCGGCTACGGCTGCTGCTTCGGACGCGACCGCTGCCGCTTCGGACGCTGCGGCTTCGGCTGCTGCTCCGGCTTCGGGCGCAAGCCAGTAAGCTGTCGTGTAGGGTTCTGCCTCGGGAAATCGTCGCGATTTCCCGGGCAGTCAGGCAAAACGCCACGGATTCATCTCCGTGGCGTTTTGTTTTATGGCTGCGTTTTTGCAGCAAGGTTTTTTTAGCTGTTCTGCTTAAGAGCCAGCCTGAAAACCGTCGAAAAAATGCCGCTTTTTAAAGCGGCATTTTTTTAAGCAGAACCCGCGCGCTTCGCCTCTATCGGCTATTGAGCCGGCGTCGCACGCTCTTCGAAGAACTCGCGCACCACGTCGATCTCGCGGGTACGCTTGAACGGCGGCAGGCTCTGCCAGATACGGCGGCCATACGGCTTGTCGACGAGGCGCGTATCGCAGATCATCAGCACGCCGCGATCGGTCTCCGCGCGAATCAAACGCCCCGCGCCCTGCTTGAGCGTAATCACGGCCTGCGGCAACTGGTGCACGGCGAACGGGCTCAAGCCTTTCTTCGTCAACGCATCGAGCCGTGCGGACAGCACCGGGTCGTCGGGCGGCGCGAACGGCAGCTTGTCGATCACGACGAGCGACAGCGCATCGCCGCGCACATCCACTCCTTCCCAGAAGCTCTGGCTGCCGACCAGAATCGCGTTGCCGTACGCCCGGAAGCGATCGAGCAATTCGGTGCGGCTCGCATCGCCCTGCACGAGCAGCGGATAGTCCCAGCCGCGCGCCTCGATCACGTCGCGCAACTTCGCCGAGATACGGTCCACCGCGCGCAGCGTCGTGCACAGCATGAAGACGCCGCCGCCCGACGCTTCGATCGCGGGCAGCGCCGCATCGAACACCGCGTCCGTGAACATCGGCGACGACGGCTGCGGCAGATTGCGCGGCACATACAGCAGCCCCTGCGAGGGGTAGTCGAACGGGCTCGGCAAGGTCATCGAGCGTTTCGAGTTCAACCCCATCTGTGCCGCATAGTGCGTGAAGTCGCCGCGCACCGACAACGTCGCCGACGTGAAGATCCACGCACGCGGCACGCCGGCGCGCTGCTTGGCGAAAATCGGCGCAACCGACAGCGGCGTTTCGTGCAACTGCACCGTATGCGAGAACACTTCGATCCAGCGCACCTTTTCGTTCGGATCGGCGTGCCCGGTCTTGCCGCCGGCCGCAGCGCCGCCGCCCTCACCCTCGCGCGGATTGGCCGCGTCGCGCTCGGCGGCCGACGGCGGCGTGGTCCAGCCGCTCAGCACGTCCTGCAATTCGCGAGCGCGACGCAGACACGCGCCGATCGATTCCGCGCGCTCGGCCTGCCCCGCGAGCGCGGCGGCCAATGCGTCGAGTTCGGTTTCGAGCGTTTCGAGCGCCGCGAACAGCGGATGATCGTCGGGCAACTGGCCGATCGACAGACGCAGCGTGTCTTCCTTGAACGCGAGCCGCACGTCGCGCGCGGCACGCTCGAGCGTCGCGCCGAGCTTGACCCAGTCGAGCGCATCGCGCGCATGGCCCAAACCCTCGGCCACCGAATCGCGCGCGAGTTCGAGAAACTGCGCGGTCGACAGCGTCTCGCCGAAGAACAGCGTAGCGGTTTCGGGCAACTGATGCGCTTCGTCGAAGATGACCGTATTGGCCGTGGGCAGCAACTCGGCCATGCCGGTATCGCGCAGCATGATGTCGGCGAAAAAGAGATGGTGGTTGACCACCACGATGTCGGCCTGCTGCGCTTCGCGGCGCGCCTGCATCACGAAGCAGTCCTTGTAGTGCGGACACTCCTGGCCGAGACAGTTATCGCGCGTCGACGTCACCATCGACCACACCTGCGCCGTTTCCGGCACGCTCGCGAGTTCGGCCTTGTCGCCGGTGCGCGTGATCTTCGCGAAGCGCACGATGTCCTGCAGATACGAGGTTTCCTGGCGCGACGGCAGACGGCCGTTGTCGGCCGTGCGTTGCAGGTAGTAGTGGCACAGATAGTTCGCGCGCCCCTTGAGCATCGCGACCGACACCGGCACCGCGAGCGCGTCGCGCACGGTCGGAATGTCGCGCTGGAACAGCTGGTCCTGCAAGTGCTTGGTGCCGGTCGAGACGATCACCTTGCCGCCCCACAGCATGGCCGGCACGAGGTACGCATAGGTCTTGCCGGTGCCGGTGCCCGCCTCGACGATCAGCGTGTTCTCGCCGCCGTCGAGGCCGTCGGATTCGGCGCTGTCGGTGGTCTCGGCAACGGCATCGCTACCTGTCTGCTGCAGACGCCGCGCCGGACGCTTCTGCGCCTCGAACATCGCGGGCTCGGGCAGCGCGCGGCCCGACGCTTCCATCGCCGCGGCGACGGCACGCGCCATCTCGATCTGCGATGCGCGCGGCCGGTAGCCGTCGATCTGGCGCGCGAGCAAGCCGTTGTCGGCGAAGATATCGTCGAGCTCCACAGCACGGCGTCGGTCCAGCGTCACGCCGGCCACGGACGCAGCCGCGCGCGGAGCCGGAGCCGGCGCGCCGGCGGTGGATGCAGCGTCGCCCGGCGCGGTCCGGGATGAGGTGTCATGCGGTGAATTCAAGGCAAGCGTTTCCTGCGAAGTCCGGCTCGCGCGCTGCGCGCCCGGCGCCTGCCAGGCCGCGAACTCAGGCGCGTACGTCCGGTTCGAGCTGCAATTGCAGCAAGATGATGGTGTCCTTGACTTTGAGCTTGCGCTTTTTCAGGCGCTGCAGCTCAAGGTCGTCGATGCCGGGCTCATCCGACATCCGGTCGATCAACCGGTCGAGCCCACTATGCTCCGATTCCAGTTGCAGAATGCGGTCACGGAGTGTGTTCCCGTCGATGACGTGATGACGATCGCGCATGCTCGCCTCCTCTCGTCGAAGGCATGAACTGCGCGCGCAGCCCGATGCCTGAGGTTGCTGTCCGGCTCAAAACGCGTTACGGCGACTACGGTGGTGCCGGCCACGAGCCGACACCGGCTACAGCACGCGACTACTCCTGCTGCTGTTGCTGTTTCTGCTGCTCTTCGAGTTGCTGCTGCTTCAACTGGTCCTGACGCTTCTGCTCGGCCTTCTCGGCAGCCTGCTTCTGGCGGGCTTCGACGTCGAGCTTGTGCTGCGCCGCATCGGCCTGCTTGCGCTCGAAATTCTGCTGCTTCTGCTCGCGCTCCTGCGCCTTTTGCACGCCCTGCTGACGCGCTTCCTCGAGCTTGCGCTGGTAGTCGCTCTGCTTCTGGTCGTAGGCCTGCTGATTGGCCGCCGCCTGCGCCGGCGTGACGCCGCGTTGTGCCTGATCAAGCGCGTGCTGGTGCTGCTTGTCTTCGTAGGCCTGCGCGTTGGCCGCGCGCTGCGGCGCCTCGGCGTTGCGCTGCGCCTGATCGAGCGCGTTCTGGCGCTGCTTCTCCTGATACGCCTGCTCGTTGCGCGCGTCTTCGGCGGCCCGTTGCGGCGCTTCCGCCTCGTTTTGCGCGCGCCGCAAGGCGGTGCGCTGGTCGCGCTCGCGAGCGCGCTGTGCGCGCTGCTCGGCGTCGAGCGTCAGCTGTTCCTTGCGGATTTGCGCCTGCACCGTGCGCATCGAATCGCGCGCGCGGTCCAGACAGTGATTGACGAAAAAGCGGCTGTAGCAGTTGTGCTGCGCGAGCGCGTACTGGTAGTTGTTGTCGTCGCTGCGCTGGTCGAGCACTTGTTGCCGATCCTCGAACGATTTGTCGAGCGCGGCCGCGTCGCTCACGCTCCGCGGGCTGTCGGCGCTCGTTGCGTCGGTTGCTGTCGCCGTATTGGCCGCCTGATTTGCCGACTGAGCGGCTGCCGGGACGGTGGCCGTCGCCGCCGGCTGCGCTGCGGCCTGCGCGCTAGCCGGCCGGGGCACGCCGAGCGCCACGGCGATCACGCACGAGGCGCCCACCGCCGCCAGCCTGCGCGGCGCAAACCGAATCACCCCGAAATCAGCCGCGCAAGCAGGCTTCGCGCCCGCTGCGGCACGCGCCATCGGTACGGGCGAACCGGCCGCCAAACGCGGCGAAGAAAGCGGCAATTGAGACAAATCCCGAGACAAGCCCGGAGACGAACCCGACGACAAAAAAGAGACCAGGCGATTGAGCGACAAGGAGATTGGCAACGTCGTAGAAGGTCAACGGAACATGCCCGAAATTCTAACACCGCGCGGTTGAGCCTCCTGGCATTTATGGCAAAATGCCCCGCTCCTGGTCGCGGCGCATGCCCGGCCTGTCCGACCTGCCGCCCGCGCGCGGCCCCTCACTGAGTCCGCAGGAACACCAAGACCTTATGACGGAAACCGTAGCACTCAAGATCGTCCAGCGCATCGCCACTGAACTGTCCGTCCAGCCGCGCCAGGTCGCGGCCGCCGTGGAACTTCTCGACGAAGGCGCGACCGTTCCGTTCATCGCCCGTTACCGCAAGGAAGTGACCGGCAATCTCGACGACACGCAACTGCGCAACCTCGAGGAACGCCTGCTGTATCTGCGCGAGCTGGAAGACCGGCGCGCGGCGATCATCTCAAGCATCGACGAACAGGGCAAGCTCACCGACGAGCTGCGCGCCGCGATCGAAGGCGCCGACAGCAAGCAGGTGCTGGAAGACCTCTATCTGCCGTACAAGCCGAAGCGCCGCACGCGTGCGCAGATCGCGCGCGAAGCCGGTTTGCAGCCGCTCGCGGACGCCTTGCTCGGTAATCCGCTGCTCGATCCGCAAACCGAAGCCGCGGCCTACGTGGATGCCGAGAAAGGCATCGCCGACGTGAAGGCCGCGCTCGACGGCGCGCGCGACATCCTCTCCGAGCAGTTCGGTGAAACGGCCGAGCTGCTCGGCAAGCTGCGCGACTACCTGTTCAACCAGGGCGTGGTGTCGTCGAAGGTCGTGGAAGGCAAGGAAACCGCCGAGGAAGAGAAATTCCGCGACTACTACGACTACGCCGAAACGATCCGCACGGTGCCCTCGCATCGCGCGCTGGCCCTCTTCCGCGGCCGCAATGCGGGCGTGCTGATGATCAAGCTCGGCTTGGGCGAGGAACTCGACGCGCAGGTGCCGCATCCGGGCGAAGCGCTGATCGCGCGGCACTTCGGCATTGCCAATCAGAACCGCCCCGCCGACAAGTGGCTCTCCGACGTGTGCCGCTGGTGCTGGCGCGTGAAGGTGCAGCCGCACCTCGAAAACGAACTGCTGACCAATCTGCGCGACGAAGCCGAACACGAAGCGATTCGCGTGTTCGCGCGCAATCTGAAAGACCTGCTGCTCGCGGCACCGGCCGGCCCGAAGGCCGTGATCGGCCTCGATCCGGGCCTGCGCACGGGCGTGAAGGTGGCGGTGGTCGATCGTACCGGCAAGGTGCTCGCGACCGACACGATCTATCCGCACGAGCCGCGCCGCGACTGGGACGGCTCGCTCGCGAAGCTCGCGCGCATCGCCGCGCAGACCCAGGCCGAGCTGATCAGCATCGGCAACGGCACCGCCTCGCGCGAGACCGACAAGCTCGCGAGCGAACTGATCTCGCGTCATCCGGAATTGAAGCTGCAAAAGATCGTCGTGTCGGAAGCGGGTGCGTCGGTGTATTCGGCGTCCGAACTCGCCGCGAAGGAATTCCCCGACATGGACGTGTCGCTGCGCGGCGCGGTGTCGATCGCGCGCCGTCTGCAGGACCCGCTCGCCGAACTCGTGAAGATCGAGCCGAAGGCGATCGGTGTCGGCCAGTATCAGCACGACGTGAATCAGCGCGAACTCGCGCGCTCGCTCGATGCGGTCGTCGAGGACTGCGTGAACGCGGTCGGCGTCGATGCGAACACCGCGTCGGTCGCGCTGCTCGCGCGCGTGTCGGGTTTGAATGCGACGCTCGCGCGCAACATCGTCGACTATCGCGATGCGAACGGGCCGTTCCCGTCGCGCGAGCATCTGCGTAAAGTGCCGCGTCTCGGCGACAAGACCTTCGAGCAGGCGGCCGGCTTCCTGCGCATCAACAACGGCGAGAATCCGCTCGACCGTTCGTCGGTGCACCCGGAAGCGTATCCGGTCGTCGAGCGGATTCTCGCGAAGATCAGCCGGCAGGTCGGCGAAGTGCTCGGCAATCGCGATGCGCTGCGCGGGCTCTCGCCGGCCGAATTCGTCGACGAGCGCTTCGGCCTGCCGACCGTGCGCGACATTCTGCTCGAACTTGAAAAGCCGGGTCGCGATCCGCGTCCCGAGTTCAAGACCGCCACGTTCCGTGAAGGGGTCGAGAAGGTCAGCGATCTGATCCCTGGCATGGTGCTCGAAGGCGTCGTGACGAACGTTGCCGCATTCGGCGCGTTCATCGACGTCGGCGTGCATCAGGACGGCCTCGTGCACGTGTCGGCGATGTCGACGAAGTTCGTGAAGGACCCGCATGAGGTCGTGAAGGCCGGCCAGATCGTCAAGGTCAAGGTGCTCGAAGTCGACGTGAAGCGCCAGCGGATTGCGCTGACCATGCGCCTCGACGACGAACCGGGCGCGGCGGCCGCACGCAGCGGCGGCGGCGGTGCGCAGCAGGAGCGCGGCTCGGGCGGCGGCTTCAACCGCGGCGGCGCGGGACGCGGCGCGCCGCCGCGTTCGCGCGAACCGGAACCGTCGGGCGCAATGGCTGCGGCTTTCGCGAAGCTCAAGCAGAAGTAAGCAGGCGCAAGCCAGCGTACGAGGAGCATGACGAGTGGAGTGAGCGCGTCGGATCGACGGACGCGCTTCGCCCGACTCGCACCGCTCTTTGCGTAGTCGCAAGCGACGGGCAACTCGATGCCCGCATACTCGCGAACGACGCGCAGAAACAGAAAACCCACGCCATGCGTGGGTTTTCTGTTTGCGCTCCCGCCTGTCAGATACGGGATAAATCAGATCTCGATCTTCGTTCCCAATTCCACGACGCGGTTCGCCGGAATACTGAAGAAGTCCGTCGGCTTCGCGGCGTTCTGATGCATCCACGCGAACACGCGTTCGCGCCACACCGACATGCCCGGCAATTGCGTCGGCACGACCGTTTCGCGCGCGAGGAAGAACGACGTGTCCATCAGCTCGAAGGTCATGTCGTGCGTGCGGCCGACGTCGAGCAGCACCGCCTTCACGTCCGGCGTTTCGTTGAAGCCGTAGGCTGCCTTCACGAGCCACAGGCCGCCCTCCATATCCCTGACCGTTACGCGCTCGGCATCGTTCACGTAGGGGATATCGCGCGTGACGAAGGTCAGGAAGATCGTGCGCTCGTGCAGCACCTTGTTGTGCTTGAGGTTGTGCAGCAGGCTCACCGGCACCAGCGAATCGCTGCCGGTCAGATAGATCGCAGTGCCCGACACGCGATGCGGCGGATGCGCGAGCAGCCCCTGCAGGAACGGCATCAGCGGAATACCGTCGGCGGCCGTGCGCTCCTTGACGAGCATGCGGCCCTTGAACCACGTCATCAGCAGGAAGAACAGCAGCGCGCCGATGCCGAGCGGCAGCCAGCCGCCCTCTTCGACCTTCAGCAGATTCGCGCCGAAGAAGCCGAGGTCGACCGCCATGAACACGGCGATGATGAGCGCGACGAGCAGCTTGTTCCAGTTCCACACGTTCACCATCACCACGCACGCGAGCACGGTCGTAATCACCATCGTGGCCGTCACCGCGATACCGTACGCGGCGGCGAGATTATCCGAGCTCTTGAACGCGATCACGATGCACAGGATGATGAAGAGCAGCATCCAGTTCACGACCGGTACATAGATCTGCCCGATCGCGAGGTCCGACGTGTGCAGGATCTTCATGCGCGGTACATAGCCGAGCTGAATCGCCTGGCTCGTCAGCGAATACGCGCCCGAAATCACCGCCTGCGACGCGATCACGGTCGCCACCGTCGACAGCACGACAAGCGGCAGCAGCGCCCAGTCCGGCGCGAGCAGGAAGAACGGATTTTCGATGGCCTTCGCGTCGTGCATCAGCAGCGCGCCCTGGCCGAAGTAATTGAGCACCAGCGACGGCATCACGAGAATGTACCAGGCCATGCGGATCGGCTTCGCGCCGAAGTGGCCCATGTCCGCGTAGAGCGCTTCGGCGCCGGTCAGCACCAGCACGACCGAGCCGAGCACCACGTAGGCCTGCAGCACGTGCGCGGCCATGAACGTGTAGGCGTAGTACGGATTGAGCGCGCGGATCACGCTCGGCGACTGGATGATGTGCCACAGGCCGAGCGCGGCCAGCACGATGAACCACAGCACCATGATGGGGCCGAACAGCCGGCCGACCGTGGCCGTGCCATGCCGCTGGATCCAGAACAGCACGATCAGGATCACGATCGTGAGCGGCAGCACCAGGTGTGACAGATGCGGCGCGGCAATCTCGAGACCCTCGACCGCCGAGATCACCGAAATGGCCGGTGTGATTACCGCGTCGCCATAAAACATGCAGGCGCCGAAGATGCCGAGCATCATCAGCAGGCCGGCCATCTTCGACTTCTGATCGAGCGAGCGCAACGCGAGCGCCATCAGCGCGAGCACGCCGCCTTCGCCGTTGTTGTCGGCCCGCATCACGAACAGCACGTACTTGATGCCGACCACGATCACGATCGCCCAGAACAGCAGCGAGATCACGCCGAGAATCGATTGATCGGTCAACGGAATGCCGTGCGACGGACTGAAAGCCTCTTTAAGCGAATACAACGGGCTTGTGCCGATGTCGCCGAACACCACTCCGATCGCGGCAATCGCAAGGGAAGACAGCGGCTGCTTGTGTGCGTGATTGTTATCTGTCATAGACGCGAGAGGATCCGTTCCCAGGCGGAAAAAACGACCGCTATTCTAAACTCCCCATCTGACGCCGCCCGCCTTGTTGTGGATACGCGACGTGGATGGTCCGCGCAGTGTAGCACTGCGATATGAACGCGTCTGCTGCATTGGGGATCATATGGCCGGCATCTCGCGCACCGGCTTCGCGATACGCTGAAGGATAGCCGACGCCGTGCCGCGCCCACAAAAAAACGGAGCCCGGCTGGGCTCCGTTTTCTGAATACGGCGATGAACACGGCAATGAGCACTGGATGAAAACCGCGCGATACACGAATGTAAAACACGTGTAAGGCGCGGGATAGGCATCACTGGCCCGACGACTCCTGCGCCTGCGCAATGCCGCGCTTGATCCACGCACCGAGGTTATGCGGACGCACCGTGTCCCATTCCTCGAACGGCTGATGAATCCACGGGTTCGTGGCCAGGTACTGCACGTGATAGTCGGGCTTCACCTTCGAGCAGGCCTTGTACCACAGCACGGCCGAGCGCACCGCGGTAATGGCCGGATAGCGCTCCTTCAGATGCTGCTGCACGCGTGCGAGCGTGACGCCCGAATCGACGAGGTCGTCGACGAGCAGCACATTGCCCTGCAGTTCGCCGCGCGTCATCGTGATGTATTGCGCGATGTCGAGTTCGCCCTGCTCCGTGCCGGCCGCTTCGCGATACGAACTCGTGGCGAGAATCGCCAGCGGCAGATCGTAGATGCGCGAGAGCTGGTCGCCGACGCGCAGGCCGCCGCGCGCGAGGCACAGGATCTTGTCGAACTTCCAGCCCGACTCGTGCACGGTCAGCGCGAGCAGTTCGATCAGCCGGTGATACTCGTCCCAGCCGACCCACAGGTTCTTCTCGTCGTTACGCGGATCTTTCATCGCGATCATCGGTACACCCTGCATGACTCAAACCTTGAACGGGTGACGCAACAGAATCGTTTCTTCGCGATCCGGACCGGTGGAAACCATGTCGATCGGAATACCGGCGACTTCCTGCACGCGCGAGAGATACGCGCGCGCGTTGGCCGGCAGCTTGTCCCATTCCTTGATGCCGACCGTGCTTTCCTTCCAGCCCGCGAAGATTTCGTAGACGGGCACGCAGCGCGCGACTTCGGTCGCGCCGCGCGGCAGCAGATCGACGTTCTGGCCGTCGACCGTGTAGCCGACGCACAGCTTCACTTCATCGAGGCCGTCGAGCACGTCGAGCTTGGTCATGCACAGGCCCGAGACGCCGTTGATCTGGATCGAGCGGCGCAGCGCGGCGACGTCGAGCCAGCCGGTGCGGCGCGGACGGCCCGTGACCGAGCCGAATTCCTTGCCGACGGTGGCGAGTTCGAGGCCGATCGGGTCCTGACGCGAGGCGTTGTCGGCGTCGTACAGTTCGCTCGGGAACGGACCCGAACCGACGCGCGTGCAGTACGCCTTCGTGATGCCGAGAATGTAGTTCAGTTTTTGCGGACCGACGCCCGCGCCGGCAGTCGCCGCACCCGCGACGCAGTTGCTCGACGTGACGAACGGATAGGTGCCGTGGTCGATATCGAGCAGCGTGCCCTGCGCGCCTTCGAACAGCAGATTGCCGCCGTTGGCGTTGACGTCGTAGAGACGGCGCGACACGTCGGTGACCATCGGCTTCAGACGGTCGGCGTAGCTCAGCATCGTGTCGAGCGTTTGCTGGAAGTCGACTGCGGCGGCGCCGAGGTACTGCGTGAGCACGAAGTTGTGATAGTCGAGGTTTTCGCGCAGACGCTCGGAAAACGCTTGCGGATCGAACAGGTCCTGCACGCGCAGGCCACGGCGCGCGACCTTGTCTTCGTAGGCCGGGCCGATGCCGCGGCCGGTCGTGCCGATCTTGCCCGCGCCGCGGCGCGCTTCGCGGCCCTGGTCGATCGCGATGTGGTACGGCAGGATCAGCGTGGTGGCTTCGGAAATGAACAGACGTTTCTGAACGTCGATGCCGGCGGCTTCGAGCTCGCCGATTTCCTTGAACAGCGCTTCCGGCGACAACACGACGCCATTGCCGATGTAGCACGCGACGCCGGGATGCATGATGCCCGACGGAATCAGACGCAAGATGGTTTTCTTGCCGCCGATGATAAGCGTGTGACCGGCATTGTGACCGCCCTGGAAGCGAACGACGCCTTGAGCGTGGTCCGTCAGCCAGTCGACGATCTTGCCCTTGCCTTCATCACCCCACTGGGTACCCACGACGACGACGTTGCGCCCGGGGTTCACATTCACTGCGCTGGCAGACATGTTGTTTCGTAAGCTGGTTAAAAACGTATTCTACCTAGGTTCGCGGAAGCTTCCGGAATTTTTCCGTTTCCGCTCAACGGCATGCACGTTATGTTGAGTATGGGGAAAGTTGCGCGGCAGCTTGCAGCGGCCTTGCCGCTGCCGGGTTCTGGCGGCGGCTTCGCCGCCCTGTGGCGCACGCGGGGACGAGCCCTGGACAGGTCTGGCCGGCACGCACCCAGGCGACGGCTCTCGGGCGCCGCCCAGGTACGGCTCAGGTATGCCTCAAGCGCGCGGTTCGACAACCCAGGCGCCGTTGCGCTCGACCAACATGCGATCGAATGCGAATTCATCGAGATCGTGCTTGTGGCCAGGCAGCGCCTGGATCACGACTTCGCCCGTATCGCGCAGCGCGGCGACCGCGACACGCAGCGCCTCGTCATGCCGCCACGGCGCGAGGATCGCGCTGCTGCGCGCTTCGATCGGCGAGATGCGCGCGACTTCGCGCAGATCGAGCGAGAAGCCGGTTGCCGCGCGCGCGCGGCCATAGGCCTGGCCGACGTGGTCGTAACGGCCGCCGCGCGCGACCGCGTTCGGCACGCCGTCCACGTAGGCGGAGAACATCACGCCGCTGTGATACGCGTAGCCGCGCAGATCGGCGAGATCGATCATCACTTCGGCGCCCTCGACCTGGCTCGCGAGGAACGCGAGGTCGTCGAGCGCGCGGGCGATGGCCGGCGAGTTCGGCAGACGCGCGCGCGCTTCCTCGAGCACCGACGCGTCGCCGTACAACGTGGGCAGCGCGCGCAGCGCGTCGCGAATCACCGGCGAGAATTGCGCCGTCATCTCGACGAGACGCGGCACGTCCTTGCCCGCGAGCGCGTCGTAGAGCGCCTGGCCCAGGGCTTGCGCGGCCGGCTCGGCTTCGATCAGCGCGGCGAGCACGCCTGCATGGCAGAGGTCGAGGCGCACTTTGTCGAGACCGGCAAGACGCAGTGCGTCGAGCATCAGTTGCTGGATTTCGAGGTCCGCTTCGAGACCAGCATGACCGTAGATTTCCGCGCCGATCTGGATCTGCTCGCGCGTCGCGTGCAGACCGCGCGGCCGCGTATGCGCGACATTGCCCGCATAGCACAGACGCGTGACGCCCTGACGGTTCAGCAGATGCGCATCGATACGCGCGACCTGCGGCGTGATGTCGGCGCGCAGGCCGAGCGTGCGGCCGGACAGCTGATCGACGAGCTTGAAGGTGCGCAGGTTCAGATCGTGGCCGCCGCCGCTCAGGAGCGACTCGAGATATTCGAGCAGCGGCGGCATGACCATCTCGTAGCCGTACGAGCGAAAACGATCCAGCAGATGACGCCGCAATTCTTCGATCTTGCGGGCCTCCGACGGCAGCACGTCGGCAATATTCTCGGGAAGCAACCAGGTCGACATCGATACAGTCCTACGGCGTTGAACACGGCGTCTTGAAGCGCCGGGTAAGTGAGTGTGAATGGCGTCCAGCGGCTCGATTCTGGCGGCTGGGGCAAGCGTTCGGGCGGTGCTCGGCGGCCCCCCGTCATGTCCCTCGTTAGGTCCCTTAGCGCGCCCGTTTCGCAAGCGCGTGAAGAATCGACGGGACGGCGGCATGGCCGGCGTGCGAGGCTGACGCGCCGCGTTTCGTGCGCCGCCGCTCGCGCGGCAGACGTCCTGCAAAACTTCCGTTACTTCAGGTCGCGATAAGCAGCAGGATCAGCCCGAGCAGCATCACGATGAGTCCGCCGACACGAATGTGATGCGGCGGCCGCTCCGCTATTTTACGGAACGTGTCGCGCCAGGCGGCCGGAAAAACGAAGGGAAACATGCCTTCGATAATCAGCATCAAGGCGATCGCGAGCAGTAACGAGCCGGCTATGTCCATGCGAATGAAGTGGCCGCGATGCGGATGCCGCGGCCTTCGGTAATCAGCGTTTGCGGGGCGGCGCGGCAGCGTCCGGAGCGGCGCCGCCACTCGGGCTGCGCATGAAGCGGAAGAACTCGCTGTTCGAATCGACCACGATCAGATCGCCCGGCTTGAAGGTCTTCCGGTACGCCTGCATGCTCAGATAGAACTGGTAGAACTGCGGGTCCTTGTTGAACGCCTCGGCGGCGATTTCCGCGGCCTTCGCATCGCCTTCGCCGCGAATGCCCTGCGCCTGCGCAAGACCGTCCGCGAGCACCGCCTGCTGCTTCGCGAGCGCGTCCGCGCGGATCTGGTCCGCTTGCGCCGTGCCCTTCGCGCGTTCGTCGGCCGCGGCCTGTTCGCGTGCGGCGATCATGCGCTTGAAGACCGAGTCGGCCATGGCCGCCGGAAAATCCACGCGCGTGAGCTGCACGTCCACCACCGACACGCCGAGCGATGCCGCGCCCTTATCGAGCGCGCCGCGCGCCTCGTCGGCGACGGCCTGCTGTTTGGCAAGCGCATCGGACAGCGTGAACTTGCCGAAGGCGTCGCCGAGCGCGCCGCGCGACAGCAGCGCGAGCCGGTCCGGCAGGCTTTGCACGTCGCCCTTCGTTTCGGCGACCAGCTTGAGCGGATCGGTCACGCGAAACTTGATGACCGGGTTGACGAGCAGTTCGGTTTTATCCGACGTGACGTAATGATCTTCGTCCGGCGCGTCGAGCGACTGGATGCGATTGTCGACGAGCGTGACCGTTTGCAGCGGCGGCGGCAGCTTGACGTGCAGGCCCGGGCCAAGCAGGGTGGGCGCCGCGTCGCCGCGCGCAGACAGCACGGCCATATGGCGTTGATCGACGACGAATACCATCGACGAAGCCGCGAGCAGCACGATGACGACCGCGACGACGAGCGCAATGATTCTGTTCATGTATCGCGCTCCTTATTGAACGTCGTCTTCGCGCATGCGATTGCGGAAGGCTTCGCGCGAACGCAGCGACACACCGGCGGCCCGGCTCGCGGGCGTGGCCGCGGCGGCAGGGGAAGCTGGAGAAGCTGGCGAAGCCGGCGAAGTATCGGCCGAGGCGCCGGTATCGGCCGGAGCCGAGGCAGCCGAAGCGGCGGCCCCATCCGCCGCGCTCGCCGCCGGCGGCGCGCTCGCAGCGGTGGCGGCCGAAGCGGCTGCAGCCGCTGCCTGGCGTTCGCGGTTCTGTTCGACCAGTCTGTCGAGCGGCAGATACAGCACGTTGTTGCCGTTCTTCGCGTCGACGAACACCTTGGTCGCATTCGAATAAATCTGCTGCATGGTTTCCATGTACAGGCGGAAGCGCACCACGGCAGGCGCCTTCGAGTATTGCGCGTAGACCTGCCCGAAGCGCTCGGCCTCGGCCTGCGCCTGCGCCACCGTATTCTGGCTATAGGTTTTCGCGTCCTCGATCTGACGCGCGACGTCGGCTTGCGCGCGCGGCAGCAGATCGGCCGCATAGGCCTCGGCATCGCGTTTCGCGCGCTCGTTTTCGTCGCGCACGCGAGCGGCGTCTTCGAACGCGGACTGCACCTGCTCGGGCACCTGCACGCTCTGGATCGTCACGCCCGTCACGGCGAGACCGGACTCGTACTGGTCGAGCGATTGCTGGATCGCTGCCATCAACTGCTGACGCAATGTTTCGCGATCCTGAGCGAGGAGATCGGCGGTGCTCTGCGCGCCGACGATGCCGCGCACCGCCGCCTGCGCGGCATACGCCACGCTCTGGTCGGGATCGACACCGCGAAAGAGGAAGTCGGTCGGCTTGCGCACCTGGTATTGCACCGCAAAGCGCACGTCGACGATATCGCCGTCGTGCGTGAGCATCGCCGCGTCCTTCACGTTCGCGAGACGCACCACGTTGCTGCGGCCGATCTCGATCTGGCGGATCTGCCCGACGTTGACGAACTCGTGCGCTTCGAACGGATACGGCAGACGCCAGTGCACGCCTTGCCCCGCGGTATAGCGATACTTGCCGAACTGCATGACGACGGCGGCCTGACCGTCCTGCACGACGAATACGCCGCTGCCGAGATAGATCGCGATCAGCACGCCGATCACGATGCCGACGCCGATGCGTGCGCCACGCCCGTTATCCGGACGGCCGCCGCCGACACCGCCGCCCTTGCGGCCGAACATCCGGCTCAAGCGGCGGTTGAAATCGCGCCACATTTCGTCGAGATCGGGCGGACCTTCACCATCGCGAGCCGGACGCTTTGGATCGTTCGGACGCTGCCGGTCGCCATTGCCGTCGCCCCGGCCCCAACGCGGATCGTTCAGTGAAAGCAAGGCGCGCATACGCAGCCAGATACTCCGCTCGTTGTAATCGTTCACCTGTGTTCGTTCACCAGAGTAGACAGCGGATCAGTGCAATTGGAACGGGTCAGTGCCCGAGTTCTGGAATCTTGTGGTTCTCGCGCGGTTCTGCCGTACGGATGTCTTCCGACGGGTCGAACGGCATGTCGGCAAGCGGTTCGGCTGTAGCGATTTCAGCGATGGCGGCGCGCAACGTATCAAGCCCCTGCCCCGTGCGCGCGCTCAAAAAGACGCGCGAAATATTACCATACTCGTCCCGCTCGACCGCCTCGCCACGGGCCGCCAGCTCGGGCACCGCGTCGATCTTGTTGAACACGAGCACCTGCCGGACCGTGTCCGCGCCGATCGCGTGCAGCACCTCGTTGACCTGGTCGATCTGGTCGAGCCGCACCGCGCTCGACGCATCGACCACGTGCAGCAGCAGATCGGCGTGAATGGTTTCCTCGAGCGTCGCGCGAAACGCCGCGACCAGCTGGTGCGGCAATTCGCGAATGAAGCCGACCGTGTCGGACACGACGACCTGCCCCGCTTCGTCGCCGAGATAGACGCGCCGCGAAGTCGTGTCGAGCGTCGCGAACAGCTGGTCGGCCGCGTACGCCTGCGCCTTGGTCAGCGCGTTGAAGAGCGTGGACTTGCCCGCGTTCGTATAGCCCACGAGCGACACCGACATCGTCTGGTTGCGATTGCGCGCGCGACGCTGCGTGCCATGCTGGCGGCGCAGCTTGTCGAGACGGATCTTGAGCGCCTTGATGCGCTCGCCGATCAGCCGGCGGTCGGTTTCGAGCTGCGTTTCGCCGGGGCCGCGCAAACCGATACCGCCCTTCTGGCGTTCGAGGTGGGTCCACGCGCGAATCAGCCGGGTCGACAGATATTGCAGCTGCGCGAGTTCGACCTGCAGCTTGCCTTCGTGGCTGCGGGCGCGCTGCGCAAAAATATCGAGGATGAGACTCGTGCGATCGACCACGCGCCGGTTAAGCGCCCGCTCCAGATTGCGCTGCTGCGCAGGCGCCAGAGCATGGTTGAAGATCACGAGTTCGATGTCGTTCGCTTCGCACGCAAGGCGCAGTTCTTCCGCCTTGCCGCTGCCGACGAACATCTTCGCGTCGGGACTGGAACGGCGTCCGGTGAGGGTGACTACGGGATTCGCGCCCGCGCTTTGCGCGAGCAGGCTGAGTTCTTCGAGACTGGCTTCGAAATCGATCTTGCCGAAGTCGATGCCAACAAGCGCTGCATTGATCAAATTGGAGGGTATCAAAATGACGCGGCCGGAAGAGAATCGCCAACGGGCGACATCGTGCCGGCCGCGGCGAGGGTTAGGACTGTTCGGAATCCGGGTGGAAATTCACCGGACGGGCCGGCACGACTGTCGAGATAGCGTGCTTGTAGACCATCTGGGTGACCGTATTCCGGAGCAACACGACGTACTGGTCGAACGATTCGATGTTCCCTTGAAGCTTGATGCCGTTGACCAGATAGATCGACACCGGCACATGCTCTTTACGCAGTGCGTTCAAAAACGGGTCTTGTAACAATTGCCCTTTGTTGCTCATAGCAAACTCCGTATTTTTTTGCAGGTTGACTGAATTGGCGGCGAAGAAAAAGAGATCCGCCACCAACCGCTACACTATAGCTGATTTTCATTTCCACGCGCGGCGCCCGGCCATTCGGCCAAACCCAGCACGCACGCGGGTTTCAGGCCCTGCTCCGGGCTTCGCGGCGAGGCCTGGCTCCGGCTCGCCGCGAGACCCGGCGTTCTTTTAGCCTTTGTCCGCGTAAGGGTTCGTCGAGGATCTGAACTCTATTCGCAATGGAGTGCCCATCAGCTTGAAAGTTTCCCTGAAGCGGTTTTCCAGGTAGCGCTTATAGGTATCGGTAATCGCATCGAGCGCATTGCCGTGAATCACGATGATCGGCGGATTCTGGCCGCCCTGGTGCGCGTAACGCAGCTTCGGACGCACCGGCCCGCGACGGCGCGGCTGCTGGAATTCGACCGCCTCGATCAGCGCGCGCGTCAGTTTCGGCGTCGGCAGCTTCGACATCGCGGCCGTGTAGGCGTCGTCGACCGAGCGCATCAGCGGCCCGATTCCGGTTTTTTCCGCGGCGGAAATGAAATGGAATTTGGCGAAGTCGAGAAATTTTAGTTTGCGCTCGAGATCGCCCTTGGTGCGCTCGCGCACATGCGGATCGAGGCCGTCCCATTTGTTCACGCCGACCACGAGCGCACGGCCCTGCTCGACGACGAAACCGGCGATGTGCGCGTCCTGGTCCGAGATATCCTGGCGCGCGTCGAGCAGCAGGATCACGACGTTCGCGTCCGAGATCGATTGCAGCGTCTTCACGACCGAGAACTTTTCGATCGCTTCGAACACCTTGCCGCGGCGGCGCAAACCGGCCGTGTCGATCAGCGTGTACGGCTTGCCGTTGCGCTCGAAGTCGACGTAGATCGAATCGCGCGTGGTGCCCGGCATGTCGAACGCGATCACGCGCTCCTCGCCGACCAGCGCGTTGATCAGCGTCGACTTGCCGACGTTCGGCCGGCCGACGATCGCGATCTTCACGCCGCGCGCTTCCTTGCCTTCCTCGCTCTCTTCGGGCTGACCGGCGTAGGCGACTTCGAGCGCCTCGTCGATCATGTCGGTAACACCATCGCCGTGCGCCGCCGAAATCGCGCGCGGGTCGCCGAGGCCGAGCTCGTAGAAATCGGCGGCGACGTTGGTGTACTTCATGCCCTCGGCCTTGTTGACGACGAGGAAGATCGGCCGGCCGACCTTGCGCAGATAGTCGGCAATCGACTTGTCCTGCGGCGCGAGGCCGTTGCGGCCGTCGACGATGAACACGACCACGTCCGATTCCTCGACCGCCTGGCGCGTTTGCCGCGCCATCTCGTGCAGGATGCCGTCCTTCGCGACCGGCTCGAAGCCGCCGGTGTCGACGACCAGATACGGCCGCTCGCCGGTGCGCCCTTCGCCATAGTGACGATCGCGCGTGAGACCTGGCAGATCGGCGACCAGTGCGTCACGCGAGCGCGTGAGGCGGTTGAACAGCGTGGATTTCCCCACATTGGGGCGCCCGACGAGGGCAATAACGGGTTTCATCAGATATTGTTCACAGTGAAACGCGGGATCGGAGCCGATCGCACGCGTAGCGACGTCAGGCCGCCGCGCGGCGGCGTTTTGACGAAATTATCACGAATTCAGCCAGCTCCGGATGTGCGTTCGATAGGCGCATCCGGGCGGACGGCGGTGGGCTGCGGGCGGCACCAGGGAGCCGCCGGATTCAGACTTCGCTGCGCAACGGCTCGCCTGCGCATGCGATCGCGCTCTTCTTCACGATGCCGCAAAAAAGGCGCGCGAGCCACCGCGCATGACGAGCGGGACAGCTTCCGATCCGACTTGCCGGACCAGCCCGTCCGGCGGATTTCTTCTTTTGAGTCTGCGCGAGCAACCCGGCAAACAAACCGATCCATCGACCCAAGGCGCCCGACACTCGCCAGTACGTTCAGGCGCCGGTTCAAACCTCGCTTTTCAGCCAGATTCCCAGCCCGACTCTCAGTTAAAACGCGCGCGGCCGGCAAAACCGGCCTGCGCGCCAAACAGCATGCCCTGCGATCAGCGCGGGCGGAAACCGAACAGGCCGCCGTCGCGTGTCTGCACGACCAGCGTGTCGCCGGCCAGCACCGGCGCCGCGCTAATTGCGCTGCCGTCGGTCTTCATGCGCGCGACGAGCGCGCCATCGGCGTTCGACAGAAAGTGCACGTAACCCTGGTAGTCGCCGAATACGGCCGCGCGGCCGAGCAGCATCGGCACGCTCAGATCGCGGTTCTTCAGCGACTCGTTCTTCCACAGCACCGAGCCATTACTCCCGTCGAACGCGGAGACGATCGACCAGTCGTCGGCGGCGACCACGCTGCGATCATCCTGCGCGAGGCCGCTCGTGCTCGAAAATGCCTTGCTCCATAGCGAGCGGCCCGAGTTCGCGTCGAAACAGCCAATCTGGCCCTGGAACGTCACCGCGCAGGTCTGCGAGCCGACCAGCGTGGGCGGGCCCGTCACGTCGTTGATGCGCTCCACTTCGGTCACGCCCTTCGGATACGACACCGGCGTTTGCCAGTAGTTGTCGCCCGTTTGCAGATTGATCGCCGAGAACGAGCCGCCCGGGAAACCGGCCAGCACCGCCGCGTCGCCCGCGAACGTCATGCCCGACGACACGCGCAGGTTGAGCGGCACCGCACGGTTGCGGTAGTTCCACTTCTGCTCGCCCGTTTGCCCGTTGAACGCGACGATCTGACCGTCGACCGTGCGCACGACCACGAGGCCGTTGCCGACCAGCGGCGGCGAAATGATCTCGCCGGGCGCCTTGGCGGTCCACAGTTCCTTGCCGTCCGCGCCGAGCACGTACACGTCGCCCTTCAGGCCGCCGACCGCCGTCAGCGTGCCGTCGCTGCCGACGCCCGCCGAGAGGTCGTCGTGCAGCTTGGTGCGCCACACGTCCTTGCCGGTTTGCGCGTCGATCTTCGCGACAGTGCCGTTCGCGCCGGCGGCGTACACGGCATTGCCGACCGCGACCGGCGAGAACAGGTAACGGCCCGCCTTGCCCACACTCGCCGACCAGGACTGCTGCACGTCGAGCACAGGCTTGAACTCGGTGAGCGGCGTCGGCACACGGCGCACGTCTTTCGTGGATGAGCAAGCCGCCAGCGAGAGAACGGCCATCGCACAGATAACGGGCACAGCGTAACGTTTCAGCAGATTCATCGGTGGACGAAGCATTCAGGAGATTAATTAAAGGAAACCGTCTTGCGGTCGTGGCTCACGGCGCGTCGCGCAAGACGCTCAGCCGCCGAGCGCATCGAGCTTGAACTGGATCAACTGGCGCGCCGAACTGTCGCTCTTCGACAGCGAGTCGAGCGCGATCTTGTAGGCCGCGCGCGCATCGTCGTGCTTGCCTTGAGCAGCGAGCAGATCGCCGCGGCGGTCCGCCACGATACCCTTGAAGGCATCCGACTGCGGCTCGGCGAGCAGCGCGAGACCCTGGTCGTAAGCCTTGTCGTCGAGCAGCAGCGAAGCCATGCGCAGCTTCGCGATCTGCTTGAACTCGTCGTCCTTCGCGTGATCGATGGTCCATTGCAGTTGCGCCTTCGCGCCAGCTTCGTCGCCGGCCGCGTAGAGCGCCTTGGCTGCACCGAGCGCGGTCATCTGCGCGTAAGCGGTGCGGCCGAACTTGTCTTCCATGTCGGCGGCCACGCGGGTGACCTTGTCCTTGTCGCCCGCTGCCACGGCCTGCTGCACCTGGTCATACAGCACCGCGGCTTGCGCTGCCTCACGCCGCTGCCAGAAATTCCAGCCGTTCCAGCCCGCACCCGCCAACAATACCGCCAGCACGATCCACGTGGTCGCGTTGCCCCACTGATTCCACCATGCCTTCAGACTTTCAATCGATTCTTGTTCGTCGTGGTAACTCATCGCCCGGCGATTTCCTCTTTCTTGCTACGTGTGCGTGTCGAGCCAGCCGGCCCGACGACATCGCGATCAGTCGTCGCCGTCTTCGGCGGTTGCAACCATCGCATTGATTAGATATTCGGTCAAGTCTTCGGCCAGCACGTTCTGTTGCTCGTTCTTACCGCCGTTGGACGTATCGCGCAGCGGTTTCACGCCGACCGTGCCGTTGGCGATCTCGTCTTCGCCGAGCACGACCGCGAACGCGGCGCCGCTCGCGTCGGCGCGCTTCATCTGCGACTTGAAGCTCGCCGACTGGCCGTCCGCGCTGCAATGCAGGATCACGTCGAGGCCGGTATCGCGCAGACGCTCAGCGATGATGAAGGCCTGCTCGCGCGCCGCGTCGCCCTGATGGACCATGTACACGTCGCAGCCCTCGTCTTCGGGCACGAGGTTCTCTTCCTTCAGCAGTTCGAGAATGCGCTCGACGCCCATCGCCCAGCCGCACGCCGCCGTCGGCTTGCCGCCCAGCTGCTCGATCAGCGGATCGTAGCGGCCGCCCGCCGCGACCGTGCCTTGCGCGCCGAGCTTGTCGGTGACCCACTCGAACACGGTCAGATTGTAGTAATCGAGACCGCGCACGAGACGCGGGTTGATCGTGAACGGCAGATTGTTCGCTTTCAGCAGACGCTGCAGGCCTTCGAAGTGCGCGCGCGATTCTTCGCCGAGAAAATCGATCAGTTTCGGCGCGTTCTGCGCGACTTCCTGCAACGCCGGGTTCTTCGTATCGAGCACGCGCAGCGGGTTCGTGTAGAGACGGCGTTTCGCGTCTTCGTCGAGCACGTCCATGTGCTTTTCGAGGTACGCGATCAGTTCGACGCGATGCGCGGCGCGCTCTTCAGCAAGGCCGAGCGAGTTGATTTCGAGCTTGATGCCGGTGAGGCCGAGGTCGTCCCACAGGCGCTGGCACATCATGATGATTTCCGCGTCCGCGTCCGGACCCGCGAAGCCGAGCGCCTCGACGCCGACCTGATGGAACTGCCGATAACGGCCGCGCTGCGGACGCTCGTGACGGAACATCGGGCCGACGTACCACAGGCGCTTCGGACCGTCGTACAGCATGTTGTGCTCGATCGACGCACGCACGACCGCCGCCGTGTTTTCCGGGCGCATGGTCAGGTTTTCGCCGTTCAATGCGTCGGTAAAGCTGTACATCTCTTTTTCGACGATGTCGGTCACCTCACCGATACCGCGCGTGAACAGCTGCGTATGCTCGACGATCGGCGTGCGGATATTCTGGTATCCGTACGAACGCAGCATCGACTTGACGGTGGTTTCGAAAAATTCCCAGAGCCCGGCTTCCTGCGGCAGGATGTCGTTCATGCCCTTCACACCGGACAGCTTCTCGAGCTTTTTCTTCTGTTCAGTCATCTGTATTTCGATCGCCGCTATTTAGTTGAGCGCGTCGGCGCGGCCATAACGGCGCTCGACGTAGTCGCTCACGATTTGCTGGAATTCTTGCGCGATGTTCTCGCCGCGCAGCGTCTTCACCTTCTCGCCGTCGATGAACACCGGCGCGGCCGGGTTTTCGCCGGAGCCCGGCAGGCTGATGCCGATATTGGCCTGCTTCGACTCGCCCGGGCCGTTGACGATGCAGCCCATCACCGCGACGTGCATCTGTTCGACGCCGGGATACTGGTCGCGCCACACCGGCATCTGCTGACGCAGATAGGTCTGGATCTGCGAGGCGAGTTCCTGGAACAGCGTGCTCGTGGTGCGGCCGCAGCCGGGGCACGCGATCACCATCGGCGTGAACGAACGCAGCCCCATGGTCTGCAGGATTTCCTGGCCGACGATCACTTCGCCGGTGCGCGACGCGCCCGGTTCCGGTGTCAGCGAAATACGGATCGTGTCGCCAATGCCCTGCTGCAGCAGAACCGACAGCGCCGCCGTCGACGCGACAATGCCCTTCGAGCCCATGCCCGCTTCGGTCAGGCCCAGATGCAGCGCGAAGTCGCAGCGGCGCGCGAGTTCGCGGTACACCGCGATCAGGTCCTGCACGCCGCTGACCTTGCACGACAGGATGATCTGGTCGCGCCCGAGGCCGAGTTCGACCGCGCGTTCGGCCGAGCCGATCGCCGACTGGATCAGCGCTTCGTACATCACGCTTTGCGCTTCCCACGGCGTGGCGCGCGAGCCGTTCTCGTCCATCATCTTCGCGAGCAGGTCCTGGTCGAGACTGCCCCAGTTCACGCCGATGCGAACCGGCTTGTCGTACTTGACCGCCGCCTCGATCATCTGCGCGAACTGCGTGTCGCGCTTCGCGCCGTGCCCGACGTTGCCCGGGTTGATGCGGTACTTCGACAGCGCTTCCGCGCAGCCAGGATAGTCGCGCAGCAACAGATGGCCGTTGTAATGGAAGTCGCCGACGAGCGGCACCATCACGCCCATGCGGTCGAGCTGCTCGCGGATCGCCGGCACGGCCGCCGCCGCTTCCGGTGTGTTCACCGTGATGCGCACCAGTTCCGAGCCGGCCTGCGCCAGCTCCTTGATCTGGATCGCGGTGCCGATCGCGTCGGCGGTGTCGGTGTTGGTCATCGACTGCACGCGCACGGGCGCGTCGCCGCCGATGGTGACGAGCTGGCCGCCCCAACGGACGTTGACCGCGTGCGACTTGCGCCGCATCGCGGAACCGCCGAACACCGGCTCGTCTGAAACGATCTTGCTACTGGATTGGGATTGAGCTTCGGATTGCATCGAAAAACCCATTTACGCCGCACACGCTACGCAAAAACGCAGCGCCTGAATTGAAAAAGCGCCGCGGACCGGTTGGCCGCGGCGCACACCGTATCTGTCAAGGCAACGCAAAACGCGCCACGTTGCCCCTGGCTGCCGCATATTTCGCCGGATCGACAGGCTGACCGTCGAGCGTCAGCGATTCGAGACCAGCCTTGTTGCCGACCGTCACCTTGAACGGCGCAACACCCGTCACCTGCTTCGGGTCCCCCGCATGCACGAGACCGGAGAACAGTTCCTTGCCGTCCTTGTCGCGCACGCTGAACCAGCTATCCTGGGTTACGCGCAGCGCGACGACCGCTTCGCCCGGCGCGGGCGCCACGGCCGGCGCCGCTGCGCCCGCCACGACCGCTGCCGGC